>CAZKMF010000055.1:0-9743 GCA_964553975.1 uncultured Gammaproteobacteria bacterium
CTTTCAACGGAGTAATCTCCACGGGTTTCGGCGCAACGGAAACAGGTTTCGGTGTCGGAGGGACTTTCAGTGAAGCGCTCTCTACCGGCTTCGGAGCGGGCGCGCTCGGCGCCGCTGAAATCGGCTCGATCTTCTGGCTGAACAGTTTCTCCGTGGGAATCGACGCGGCTTTTTCGGTTTCAATCAACTGCGACAAAAACGTGCCGCCGAGCGGAGAAGCCGCCGGTTTTTCAGCCGGCTCCTGGGCCGGCACGTGTAACGTCATGTCGTCTCCCGAGGATTTCTTGGCGCTCTCGTCTTTATCGTCCCGCGCCTGCCCGTCCGTCGGCAGCAAGTTGATGTCGCTCATATCAATCGATGTCGCGCATGGCGAGGCCTATGGCCGCGCCGAAACGAGGCCCGATCTGGTTGAGCACGGGGCGAAGCGCTTCGGGGTAGACAACACGCGCCCACGGATCGCCGATATAAGCGCGCAGATTCATCGCCTTGGCCAGATGTTCCGCCAAACGCGGCAACAGCGCCCCGCCTCCGGTGAGGATGATTTTGTCGAGACGCTTGTCTTGATTCGACTTCTGTCCGAGGAAGAGGTTCGTTGAATACGTAAGCTCGCTCAAAATCGGCGCAAGCGCTTTTTCAAACAGCTTCGGGAAGCCCACGTCGTACATCGACGTCATTGCCGCCGCGTCGATCTTCATGCTTTCCGCCTGATCCTCGGACATGCCGAGCGCGAGCGCCATCTCCTTCGTGATATCGACGCCGCCCTTGGCGACGGAACGACTGACGAACGGAATGCCATTCTCGACGATGAGAATATTCGTGCGAATCGTGCCGATGTCGAGCAAAAGCGTCGGCGAACGATCGCGTCCGATCAAAGAACGGATCATCGCCAGCGCTTCGGTTTCGAGACTCAGGAGTTCCAAACCGGCCGCACTGAACACGTCGACGTATTTTTTAATCAACGTCTTGGCCGCGCCAGTCAAAAGCACTTGGAGATACTTGTCGTCGGGATTCGCCGTCGGCGAAACGATCGGTTTCCAATCGACCGTCATTTCCTCAAGCGGAAGCGGGATGAGTTTTTTCGCTTGCCAGTTGACCGCTTCTTTCAAATCTTCACTCTTGGCCGTTTTCTGCACGCTGATAATCGAGCTGAAGACCGAAGCGATGGGCAGCGCCGACACCGTGCGGCGCGTCGTCGTCTTGGCCTTCTTGAGCATCTTCTTCAGCAAGTCGACGGTGCCCGTGGGGTCATCAAGATAGTTCCGCTGCGCGTCGGCAACGGGACGTTCAATGAACGCGTACGTCACGAGGCGCGCGCGGCCTTTTTCGTTCATCAACTCAACGAGCTTGATGCCTCCTGCGCCGAAATCGACGCCAAGATAACTAGGTTTGGATTGACCGAAAAGTGCCATAACTCCCCCGTGTGAATGGTTTCAGGAACAGTATAGCACACTCCCCTTATCCCGCCTTATTGTCCGGGCACGGAACGGAAGCCCGGCAGCGAGCGCGTGGCGTCTGACAGGCCGGGAGGCGGGTTCAAGATCGCTCTGGCGTCGAACGTGACCTTCTCGGAGCCGGTCGTCCGCGACGAGAACTGGCGCTGGAGGTTGAAATTCTTAGCCACGAAGATGCCGGTCGCATCAAGCTGCGAAGTGCCGTCGCCGGTCGAAATCGTATCCTCAGCAAAGAAGGCGCCGACCACTTTCGTCACCGCACCGTTCACGACGACATTGCCGCCGCTGCCGTCGTTTTGCTTCAAAACGACCCAACCGATCGACGCGAGGTTTTTAAGGTCGCTCTCGTTGCGGTTCTGATAATCGAGGTCCGCGTTAATCGTCAGTGTCCCTTTCACGACGACCAAACCATTCGCCCGCGCGGCGCCGTTCGAATTCTGGAACGTGATCGGTGCGTTGATCGTCAGGTCTCCCGGGAAGTAGTAGATGCCTCCCGCGAGCTGATCGGGCGGAAGACTCGGCGTCGCGAGCGTTCCGTACTTGCCGTTCAGAATACCCGTCACGTCGATCGTGCCGAATGAGCCGACATAGTTATTCGCTTTCGTCGGCAACGCGTACGAAGGACTGCCGGCGAGATTGCAGCCGCGTTCGCTCGTGAAGTTTGTGATGAGTCCGTTTGATTGCAGACAGTACGTCGCATTGTAGACCGGCGGCGCTTCGGCGGCCTGACGACTTCCAGCCGAATACACTTGCCCAGAAACGGTTTCCACGAACGGATCAACGAGAGCTTTGCACGAACCCGCGAGACAGTCCGCGTTCGAGAAACAGCAGTTGCCGTTGTCGGCGCCGCCGTCGCATTGACCCCAATCAAGACTGCAGGAACCGACCGCCGAGGTGTTCGGGGGTTGGCAATCGGCGTCGACGGAGCAGTTGACCGTGCACATCGGCTGATCGACGACGATGCAGCGGTCCGGAGCGACGCAATCTTCATCGACCGCGCACGCTCCACCAGGCGTCGGATCGTTCGGGGCCGAACCGCAATATTTGTACTTGCAACGGCCGATCGCGCCCGCCTCGCAGGCATCGCCGACGCCGTTCGCGTTCGTGTCGGTCTGATTCGGATTGTAGAAGTTAATGCAGTTGTCGCAGGCGCGCGGTTGCGGCGCGCCGAAGTACGTCGGTGTTGGCGGCGAGGAGTAGCCGCCCGGCGTGAAGCGGCCTTCCGGAGTGCCGTCATGATCAAAGTCCGCGTCTTTGCAGGCGCCGACGCCAAGATCGCCGTTTTCGCATTTCAAGAAGGCTTGCGCGTTCGAACGCACGACGTCGCCGCTTGAATCGGTCGCTTCGACAAAAATCCAATACCGTCCGGCCGCAAGGGCGGGCGGCACGTTGTACACGCCTTGGCACGTTAACGTGTTGCCGATGGCGGTCGGTACCATGGCCGTCGTCACGGCTAGGCCGCCGACCCAGCCCGCGTCGTACACGAAAACGCGGCAGGTGCCGGCAATCGGAAACGTGCTTAATGTGTCCGTCGTGAATTGCGTGTTCAAATTTACGGCGTCATTGCCGCGATAGGTCAGCACGGCCGCGCCATTCGTATCGTTTCCGAGCACGAGGTTTTGCGAGATGGACGGCACGACGTTAATCGCGATCGTTTGGGTCGTACTCGTGGCGCTTTTATTCGACGCGCCGTCGACGGCCGCCGCCGCGATCGCGTAGGCCGCGTTGTCATTCGCGAACGGACCGGCCGAAGCGACGCAATTGCCGTCCGCGGAGCTTCTCGCAACGCCGCCAAGCGTAAAATCGCAGCGACAGATGCCGGAGGCGTCGGTATTCGGTACGGCTTGGAAACGCACGTTCGAACCGGCCGCCACGTTCACCGTGCCAGCGACGATACCTTCAACTTCAATGGCTGGATTTGGCAACGAGGGCGCCGTGTTCTCGTAGACCTGCGTCGTGAGCGACGTGTCGCCGAATTCAACCGTGCCCGCGTGATTGGCGACGACGGAAACTTTAAAAGTTGCAGGACCGAGCGGCACTGCCGACGCCGTCGCACAGGTAAGCGTGACGTCAAAACCGTTGATGGACGCGCCTGCGTTCTCGGCGATGAGGCCTGCTGAGGGCGAAGCGCTCGTATACGTCATTTGCGCCGCGCCGGTACCCGAAAGCGTGCAGTTCACGGCGCTGGCATCGAACGGGAATGCGTTCGCGGCGTTCAGCGCGTCGCCGATCACGAGCGTGAGCGACGTAAACACGCCTGAACCCGTGAAACGGATCGCGTACGGGCTGTTAACGTACAAACGGTCCCGGTGCGAAACGTTGACGCTTCCGCCGCCGACGATCGGCGTGAGCGCCGTCATGTTCGGTACCGTGAGGCACGAGGCCGCGAGCGTCCAACCGCCGCCGCCGGGACGCCTCGCGCACTGCGCGCCGTCCTGGCAGGCCGTATCAAAACAATCCGTACCCGCATCGGAATCGTTATCCGCTCCGTCATGACAGGTCACGCCGCCGGATTCGGCTCCACAGAGATACGGCGCCGCCACCATAGTTCCAATCGTTGGTCCGTGCCGTTGCGCGGGCGTCGTGCAACCCGGGTCGGCGCAGTCGATCAATCCGTCGCCGTCGTTATCGATACCGTCGCCGCAATACAGCGCGCTGTTTTCGCTCGCCGTGCACGCCGCCGCGTCGGTTGCCGTGAGCGCGTACTTCGCCGGAGCGCCGCAGGACGCGTTCACGCAGCCGCCGCGCCCAAGCTTGCCGCCGGCGCGGCACTGGCTATCAGCGCAATCAACCGCCGCGTCGCGATCGTTGTCTTTCGCATCCGCGCACGAGAGGAACGTGTAGTCTTCCGTCGCCGGAGAAGGTCCGCATTCGCCGAAGACGTTTTTGCAATCCGAGTCGAGGTCATCGATCAAACCATCGCCGTCGTTATCGACGCCGTCGCTACAATAGTTGAAATAAAACTTCGGAAGCGGATCGCCCGTACCGAGAGGACTCGGCGGTAAATACGCTTCAAAACCGGCGCAGCGCTGCGCGCCGTTCGTCGCGCCGAGACAGTTCGGATCGGAACAATCTTTATCGTTGTCGAGATCGTTATCGAGCCCGTCAAAACATTGCGCGGGCGTGTCCACGAAAGTGCCGCTTGGCGCGTCGTAGCGTAGCCGCTCGTTCGTCGTGCAATTCCCCTGCCCGGCGCAGTCGTAGTCGCGGCAATCGTATCCGGTTCCGGCCCCGGTCGCGGGATTCGTATCAATCGCGTTCGAATAATCAAGATCGGTATCGTTATCGATGCCGTCAACGCACGAAGTCTCGACGGACGCGCAACCTTGAAACCCCGTGTGCCAGCAGCCCGTGCCGCCGCCGTTGTCGTAACAATCGATTTTTCCGTTGCCATCGTTATCAAAAGCGTCGCCGCAGTTGATATGGGCCGCTCCCCCGTTTTCCGGTCCGCAGAATTTCGTACCGGCGGCGTTTCCGGCGCGTCCGGTGCAGAGCGGATCGGCGCAGTCCGTCTTGCCATTGCCATCGTTATCCAACGCGTCGTTACACGTCGTTTCGGAGGCTTCGCACACGCTCGTCGGACTGATGCTCTTGCCGAGACAATCCGCGTCGGCGCAATCAAGGCGATAATCGAGATCGTTGTCGACGCCGTCGTTGCACTGGCGATAGGCGCCGCCGTAAAGCGCGGCGAGCGACGCGCCTTCATCGCGGTTGATCGGAGACACCGCGTCGACGTAGATATTGAATGGCGCGACAATTTGCGCGGCCCCGTACTGGGCGAATTCAAGAGTGACAGAAACGAGCCCGGGCGTCGGCGACGCATAGCGCAGCTCTTGCACGAAATCGAACGTCGTACCCGCCGTGCTCGACGTCGCCGAACGTTCAATGACGGTATTGCCGATGTTCACCGTCTGATCCGGCGGCAGGGAGGCGGTCGGGCTTGGATTTTTGAGCGTCGCGTGCGAAGTGAAGGCCTTGTCGACCGTAATTTTGAAACGTACAGGATTCACGTTTGCCGCGTAAGGACCGCTCGTGAACCTCACTTTCAAGCTTGAATCGGTGCTGCCATGGTTTTGCGTCCAGGAATACGAAATCAACTGGCCGCCCACCGTCACGCTGCCGGAGCAAACGTTTCCGGCGCAGCTCGTGTTCGTGTCAGCTTCAACGGGACGCGAACCGTGCCAGAGCGCCAGCATGGCCACGAGCGCGACTGCGATAAAAAAACGCTTCTTCATGGACGGGGCGGTTGCGGCGCGGCGGCCGACGGGTGCGGAATACACAAATACGTGATGCCGCGGCACGAACGATCGGGCGAGAGCGCCGGCGTGCCGCCCGCGCAGTCGCGCTGCGCGTTCGCGTCGTTATCCATGTTGTCGTAGCATTTCACTTCAACAGGAATACCGCGCGCCTTGAGCAGCGTGTAGGCCAAATCGCCCTCCGTGTCGCACTGCACCGACGCGCCGGTCGGATCCGTGTTCAAAAAGTAGGTGCGCGACGGATCGACGCTCACGTTGCCGTCCAAGCAAAACTTGGCGCGGACCGAATCGATCGCATTCGCGCCGCCGCTGCCGGCGAAGGTCCACGACTCCGGATGCACGGCGACACGGTTCGAAATCACTTTCTGTTTTGGAGGGTTACCCTGCACTTCGCAACCGAACGGCGGATCGGGCGCGACCGAACTGAACGACCACAAGACCGGATTCCCGGAACCGTCGACGACGACGTCACCGGCCGTCGCCGAGATCGTGTAGTACTCCGTCATGCTGACGCGCGATTTACGTCCGCCGAGCAAGCGCGTCACGGTACGCGTCGTGTTATCGGACATTCTGAACACGCAACGCAGCGTCGCGTTCGCTGGAGAAGAAAATTGCGTGAACGCGATCGGAATATCCGTGAGACGCGTACCGATACCCGTCGCCGCCCACGGAGAATAAATACCTTCGATCGGCGCGACGCTCGCCCAGCCCGTATCGACCCAACCACTCGTCACGCCCCACGAACCGCCCGGCGCCCCACAGGCGCCTTGCGGCTGACCGCAACCGAATTGCACCCAGCCGTTGCCCGTCGCGTCGCCGTTACCGTTCCAACCGTAACCGTAAAATTCTCCCGCCGGTTGCGTCGCCGCTTCGTCAAATGTCACGCCGTAGTCGCCGCCGGGACACGAACGCGGTGAAGCGGTGTTTGTGCCGACGTCCGTGCAGTTCAAAGAAATCCAACCGCGGTAGTTTGATCCGTCAGTTTGACTGACGACATATGCCCAACCGTGCAGTTGGCCATCCGTCGCGTCATAGTGCGCGCAGGGTACAAAGCCCGGGCAGTAATGATCGGCCGCGGATGCCGGACTCGAAGGCGTACCGCCGGCAGGAACGCCTGCCGCGCCGTTGCACGTCGCGCCGAAACAGATCCAACCCGCTTGGCTCGACCAAGCCCAACCCGTGATGTTGCCGCTCGCGTCCATGTCGAGACCGTAATCACCGGCCGCGCCGGAGCAGCCAGTCGGGTCCGTGTTGCAGTCGACGGATATCCAACCCGTGGTTCCCGACCACGCCCAGCCGTTGATGTTGTGCGCCGCCGCTTTCGCTGGATGTGGAAGCGCTAGTACAAAAAAGAGACCCACAACGAAAAGGAGGGTGGCAAATCCGGCAAAACGCCCAGACATCCCCATATACGTTTTATTCTATCAAACATTGACATTGCCTCCTACGACGGGCAGATTGTGGGTAACGTTCTTTCACTCACCACCCGTACTCCTGAAGGAGACAAGACACCATGACGACCAACGCACAACCGACCGGGGCCGAAGCCTATCGCTGGAACCTGGACTGCTTCTACAAGGGCGTCGATGACCCGCAGATCGACGCCGACCTCAAGGCCTACGAAGCGGCCGCTACCGCCTTCCGCGCCGCCTACAAGGGCAACTTGGGGGCGAAGCTCGGTCCGGCGATCGTGGACTACGCCGCGCTCGACGCATTGTCGTGCAAGCTGAAGGTCTACCCCTTCTTGCGCTTCAGCACGAACACGAAGGATGACGCGGTCGAGAGTCGGATGATGACCGTGCAGAACGAGCTTAGCCGCATCGACGGCGAGGAGCTGACGTTCTTCACGCTCGAGATCATCGACCTTCCCGACGAGGCCGTCGCTGCCCAGGCCGCCACGGACGATACCGTCCGCACGCACTTGCCCTGGATCGAGCGCGTCCGTCGCAACAGGCCGCACGTCTTCGACGAGGCGATCGAGTCGGCGCTTTCGAAGCGCAGTCCGTACGGCCCGGGCGCTTGGGCCGAGTTCCACGACAAGTTCGAGAGCCTGCTCCGCTTCACGTGGGACGGCCAGGAACGCACGCTGACCGACATGATCCACCTCCTCTCCGAGGACGGCGACGCCGATCGGCGCGCGCAGATCCTGAAGACGATCAACGACGGCTTCAAGGGGCCTTGGGCCGAGTACTGCGCGCAGGCGCTCTACGTAACGGCCGGAGCCAAGTCCGTCGAAGATCGCGAACGGCACTACGGCCACCCGATGGCCGCAGCCAACAGTGCAAATGATGTTCCGGACACCACTGTTGAGGCGCTCCACGCCGCCGTCCGCGAAGTCGGCGCGCCGCTCGCCCAGCGCTACTACCGCCTCAAGGCTGAGCTCCTCGGTCTCGATCAACTGCGCTGGAGCGATCGGAACGCCAAGCTGCGTTTCGAAGACGCCTCGCTCGTCCCCTTCGAAGAGGCGCGCCGCATCACCGTGGACTCGTTCCGGCAGTTCAGTCCGACCTTGGCCGACATCGTCGAAGGCTTCTTCCAGAACGGTCGCGTTGACGCGCCTGGCGTGCCGAACCGCCGCGGCGGCGCCTACAACTACTCGTTCGTGTTGCCCGGAGAGGTTCCGGAGACCTTCGTCTTCATGAATTACCAGGGATCCGCCCGCGCCGTCGCCGCTTTGGCGCACGAGTGCGGGCACGGCGCCCACGGCATCCTGGCTGCACAGGCGCAAGGCGCACTCATGTTCCACGCGCCGAGAGCCTACGCCGAGACCGCTTCAATCTTCGGCGAGCGCATGGCTTTCGAGTACCTCAAGGCCGATCTCGAGGCCAAGGGCGACACGAAGTCGCTCATGGCGCTCGTCATCAGCGCGATCGACGACATGATGAACACGGTCGTCCGTCAGATCTCCTTCTCGGAGTTCGAGCGGCGTCTGCACGCCGCCGGCGGCCGCAAGCTCTCGGTCGAAGAACTGAACACCATCTGGCGCGACGTCACCGCACAGCTCTACGGACCGGACGGCGAGACGTTCATCTACAACGACATGGATCTGATGTGGACGTACATCAGCCACTTCCATGCTCCGTTCTACGTCTACAGCTACGCCTTCGCCAAGCTGTTCGTCGACAGCATCTACAGCCGTAAGGACGCTTTCGGCGAGAAGTTCGAGCCGATGTACCTCGAGATCCTCCGCGCCGGCGCGACCAAGAGCGCCAAGGAGCTCGTAGCGCCGCTCGGTCTCGATCCCGAGAGCCCGGCCTTCTGGGCCGACGGCATCCGGAGCAGCTTCGTCCCGCTGATCGAGCTGGCCGAACGTCTGGCCGCCGAGCTCGGACTGCGCAAGGCCTGAAACGCGAAACCCCGACACGTGTCGGGGTTTTTACTTTCCTTGATGTCGGTCGAGCGCCTTGTTCACTTCAGCGTCGGCTTCTTTATTAAGTTCGCGGCGCACGTGTTTGAACGTGACTTTTTTGAACGAAAGTTTTTCGTTGTGGATCAGCATGTAAATGCTGGCGAGTCCGGCGTCTTTGACGCGGTACTCCCCCGTCAGCTGCTTCATGGCAAGTTCGGAGTCCATGCGCATCTCGAGCGTTTCCGCGCCGAGTTCGCGCGCTTTGCGGATAGCCGCCAAGATGGCTTTGTATTCAGCTTGGTTATTCGTCGTGACGCCGATGTATTCGCCGTGGCCGGTGATCGTTTCGCCGTCGGGCGTTTTCAGCACGTACCCAAAAGCCGCTGGCCCGGGATTCCCGCGCGAGCCGCCGTCGGTGTAGGAGATGAGATGCGGATATTTCGACATGGCGATAGTCTATCAGGATTCCGTCTTCAAATCGATAATTCTTCCTTGCGGCTCGACGCGGCCGTTCCATTCGTTGACGTCGAGCTCGATGACGGCTTCGATTGGGCGGCCAGGCTGGCAAAACTCCGCCCGATCGCCGAAGCCGAAACCGATCAGTTTCAATCGCCCGCCATTTTCGGACGCGACGGTCATCTGCAAATGCTTCCCCTCGGCGCCGACAAGCCTCGTGGCGGCAACGCG
>CAZKMF010000056.1:0-1949 GCA_964553975.1 uncultured Gammaproteobacteria bacterium
GTCCAAGTGCTCGCCGTAGGGCGCGTACACCGCGGAGACGGCGCGTTTCTTGCCACGCCCCATGCGGGCGCGGACGTTCGTCTTGAGCGCGAGCACGACCCAGCCTTCGGGCTTGTCGACCCGATACTCCGAATTGACGCCATTACGCTTCAAGAGCGTCACCTCGTACCCCTTCGTGACGGAGCGGCCCTTCCGCACCTTCACGACAGCGAGCGTCGACGCCCCCTTCTTCCACGCGGCCAAGACCGCGTAGTCGCCGCCGATCTTCGAGGTTCCGACGGACTGGCTCGCGATCTTCTTCTTGGCGCGATCGATCATCTCGACCAGCGTCGGCGGCGAAGCGCGTTTCGGCGTCTTCTTCCTGCGTCCAGCTTCGGCGGTCGTGACGGTCAGGCAGCAGAGCAACAAAAAGAGCGCGATGATCCGCATGTGGTTCCTCCTGGTGCGGTATCGCGAGTATGCCAGTCGCCTCAGGATGTTTCAACTGATGCGTCGTTCGAGGGCGCGGCGGAATCTCCAACCGTTGATTCTATCGGCAAAAATGACGGTCAGTCCGGCAACGACGCTCTCGGTCGAGCCAACGAGCGCGAGCACCCAGCCGTTGTGCAATCCCCCAAGGATCGCCGCGAGCATGCCCATAAAGGGAGCGAGCGAGGAGCCGAGCAAAAGGCCGAGGCGCGCCGGGTTCGTAAAATCCTGTACCAAGGCCGCGCGCAATTCGGAGGCGTTGGCGTGCGCGTGCCACTTCCCTTCTTTTTTGAGCGCACGTACCGATCCGAGATACATGCCAACGCTTTGGATTGCTGTCGTGAGCGACAAGGCGACGGCCGAGAGGCCGAAGACCGCGCCGGCCAAGAGCGTTTTTCCTTCATGCAGCAGCGGCTCGACCTGAAACGCGCCGTACGTCGCGAGCGCGAAGACGGGCACGAGCAGTACGAAACGTTTGCGCAGTTGCTTCCACGTAAAACCGGAACCGCGGAGCGCCGCGAGCTCCGCGGTTTCGCCGAGCAAGTCGTCGGTCGACGCGGCAAAAATTTTGCCGACGCCGCTTGCCCATTTTTCCAGCACGTGCGCGATCGGGCCGATGATCAGAAGCGCCTTCAAAATGCTTTGAGCGATTTCGGTGCGTTCATTGGCGTCGTCCGCGACTAAACGGTGCACGGCGTAGTCAATCGAAAGCGGATAGAGCGTTTCCGAAAGCTCCGTCATGAAACGCTGCTCCTCCGAGCCGATGCCGGCGTTATCCTCATCGACGAGTACGAGCCGTTTGAACGTCAAACGCGCTTCAAGAAGCGTCTGCACGTCGGCGTCAAGATCGTGACCCTGCGCTTTCGCGCGGGCACGATCGCCATCCGTCATCGTCGGCAGATGTTTCTCGCGTAGGAGCTCCGGCAACCACGTCAGGATGCAATTGTGCTGCGCGTATTGACTCACGTGCTTCACGGCTTCAAGCACGCGCTCGGGCGCGCGCACGACTGTACGAATGCCGATCGCTTTTCCTGACGCTAAGAGCGCGCGAAGTCGCTCTTTAATGTCGGGTCGTTTAGAAAAAAGATATCGAAGTTCGACGGGCAAGCGCGCTTCCCATTCGAGTTCCTCGGGCAACGAAACGATACGTACGGCATAGAGGCCGAGCGCGTGTGTCTCTTTTTTCATAGGACTTTTTTTTCAGGGATCGCGCAGGCTTCCGGTTCGACGATTTTTCGCGCCAGGCCGAACATCGAGATGATGACCAGCACGACACCGATCCACGAGAATGCGCGGCCGTGATACGGAAGCAACGCGACCCCGCCGACAGCCGCCCCGGTGCCGAGCAAACTGGAGAGCACCGCCGAGCCGCACGCCGCGCAACCGACGCCGAGCAGGCCGACGACAATACCGATCACGCTCGCGCCCGCCGCATGATGCAACTGCACTTGGCGCTGCATGTAGCGCTCAATCAGCGCCGC
>CAZKMF010000057.1:0-8399 GCA_964553975.1 uncultured Gammaproteobacteria bacterium
CGGCAACTGGCTCTACGTCGACGAGAAGGAGAACGTCATGTTCGTCGTCTCGATCGACGCGCCGATGATGCTCGCCGTCTACGACAAGCGCCCGCCGTCGACCGAGCCGCGGACCTAGTCCGCATCACCACGTCACGTCCGCCCGTTCCCCATCACCCAGGAGAGTTCCATGCGCACCGCGTCCAACAACAACGTTCCTTCCTTCGATGGCCCCGCCGTGTTCCACCCGAACACGACCCACCCCGGCGTGCAGCACGCCCGCCACCTCGTCGACGCCGCCCACGAGCAGCGCCGCGCGAAGATCGAGAACCTCGAGTTCGTCTTCGTCGGCGACGATCTGGTCTGCCTCAACTGCGACGAGCAGGAGGCGGCCTGATCATGCCCGAGCGGGACATCGACGCGCGTCGGTCCCGACTCGACGGCTCGCTGATCGTCGGCTTCTTCATCTGCCTCACGGCAACGCTCGCGACGGGAACGATGTACGTCGTTTACGGCGCCGGCACCGCGGTCTCGAACGGCCTCTGCCGCCACGAACCGCAGAAGGAGATCTCGACGACGCACCCGGCGTCGCTCGTGGCCAACAATCGCTAGCCTCGACTCAAACGCAGAACCCCACGTCCTCGACGTGGGGTTCTTACTTTTCCGGAACTTATTTCCGAATGACTTTGTCGATCATGCCGTACTTCTTAGCTTCGTCCGCCGTCATGAAGTTGTCGCGATCGGTATCCTTTTCAATCTTGGCGAAGGGCTGTCCGGTGAAGGTTGCGAGCATGCGGTTCAAATCGTCCTTCATCTTCAGAATGCGCTCGGCGCGGATCTTGATGTCGGAGGCTTGGCCTTCGGCGCCGCCAAGCACTTGGTGAATCATGATTTCCGAATTCGGGAGCGCGAGACGCTTGCCTTTCGCGCCGCCGGCCAAGAGTACTGCGCCCATCGAAGCCGCCATACCGACGCAGATCGTAGAAACGTCGGGCTTGATAATGTTCATCGTGTCGAGAATCGCGAGGCCGGCTGTGACGGAGCCGCCCGGCGAGTTGATGTAGAGCTTGATGTCGCGATCTTTGTCCTGGCTCTCAAGAAAGAGCAGCTGGGCAATGACGATGTTGGCGATATTGTCGTCAATGCCGTCGCCGAGGAAAATGATGCGGTCGATCAAGAGGCGCGAATAAATATCGTAGGCGCGCTCCCCCATCGGCGTTTTTTCGACGACCGTCGGGATGAGATAATTGCTCGGTGAAAACGAATTGATCGTGTAGGGATTTTTCATACGCTCCAAGTATATCGCGCGAAGGAAGCGTTGACAAAGACGCTGGATGTGCTTAAGCTTTTCGCATCCAACAAGAACGAGGTGATCCTTGAAGAATCCCGCTCCGCTCTTTACCCATCTCTGCGACGTGCACGATGCCTTCGCGAAGCTCGTGCCCGCGGGAGTGACGTTGTTTCCCGGTTGTGCTGAGTGGGCGGCCCGCCAACAGGCGTTCCGCGATCAGAACTCTCCGGAACCGCGGCTGAGCTACAACGGCCTGCGCCACGCCATGGCGTTGACGATGCTCTACGCCGACACGCCGCCCGCGGTCGTGCGCGACGAAATGCGGGAGCTCGACACGAGCCCCCTTGCCGTCGCAGAGCGCCTGCGCGACCTCATCGTCAACCTGGCCTACAACGACATCGGTTATCAGCCGACGAACGACGAGTGGGCGCGCAACCGTCTCCTGCAGAACATGGCGCTCAAGATCGGCAATCTGTTCATGATCGAGTGCCTGCACGCCCTGGCGCGCGAGATCCTCAACGCACCGCCCTGGCTAACGCAGCGCGACGGCGAGTACGCCTACGCCTACTACGATCAGAAGTCGGGCTGCCTCACCGACTCCAGTTCTTCCGGGGACGAGACGGGCGACGATGGTGTTCCTCTCGGCATAACGATCTCGCCGCAGTTCTTCGTCGAAGCGGCTCGCGGCTTCTCTCGTCTCGCCACGTCGATCGACCAACTCGGCCGTGCCGCGATCGCCCTCATGCACTATGGTGCCGTCCGCACCTACACGAAGGACGGACTGATCGAGATCATCGGCCTCATCGCCGACATCGAATCGTCGAACGCGTAACCTCGGCTCTCCGAGGTTTTTTCTTGCGTGTCGTGTCTTGACAATACCGTTCGAATACGCCTATTCTTCGGTATCCAACGGAGGTTCTCACGTGAAAGACAGAATCCAGATCGTTCCTTTCCTGCACAATGTCCGCGAGGCGTTCATGGAGCGCACGCAGGGCGCGGAGCTGTTTCGTGGCTGGGAGAAGGTCCTCGAGATGGAGCGGCGCGAAGCCGGTCACAACAAGCTCCTCAGCTCGACGCACATCAAGCACGCGACGGCCATCGGCCTCCTCGCCATGTGCCGCGACTTCAAGAGCGTGCGCGAGACCGTGCTCGGCCTCGGCGCTGTCCCCGACCCAGCAGTGCTGGCCGATGTCTTCAAGACCTCGCTCGAGGCGATCGTCTACCCCGACGGCGAGGGGCCGCGCGCCGAGGACGAGTGGCGCCGCAACGACGTGCTGAGACAGTACGCCATGAAGTGCGGCCACAACTTCCGACTGGAGTGCCGAAACGCGCGTCTGCGCGAGGAAGCCAACACGCCGGAAGTCATCGCTCGGCGCGAAGGCGCATTCATCGCCTACGCGACGACCAGCGAGCAGCGTGACCCGGGGAAGGACAAGATTCCCACCGACGCCTACGACTGGGGCATGCTCATGACCTTCGTCGCGGCGCAGGCGATCGTCGTCGCCGGCCTCGCGAAGCTGCCGGCGGACCGCGTGCCCTGGGCGCTCATGGCGCTCATCCGCTACACCGCGGACGGACGCAACTACGGCATCGAGCTCGATCGGCTCCGCCAGGTCGTCGCTCTCGTCGCCGACATCGAACTCTCGAACGCCTAGTCTCCGCATCGTCGGAGACTTTTTCATTCTCTCGTTATGTATGTCATCCCTGCGAAAGCAGGGATCCAGTACCTAGCTAAAATCCAAAGAGATATCCCGCCAGTGCGGATTCTCCTTCTCAAGGAGCTGAATTTTCCAATCCCGTTTCCAACTTTTCAATCGCTTCTCACGTTCGATCGCAGATAAAACATCTGTGGTAGTTTCAAAATACACGAGAGTTTTAAGACCGTACGTTTGTGTAAAACCTTTCACTTGGGCATTACGATGTGCATCCAGTCGTCGTAAAAGATCGCTGGTCATGCCAATGTATAACGCGCCACCTGGTCGATTCGCAAGAATATACACGTAATACGTGGGCATAGGTGCTGGATTCCAGCTTTCGCTGGAATAACACACCTTAGTGATCGCACGCAAGCGCCTCTATCAAATTGCCGGAAGTTCGAATTGTTCGCCGAGATCGGCGCGGTCGACCGTCCAGCCGTTCGGATGTTCGACAATGGCGCCGTCGACGACGAACCCCGCCGCTTTGCGATGCCCTCCCCCGCCAAATGTTTTCGCAATCTCCGCCACGTCCGTTTCGTTGGCGCTGCGATAGCTCCCCTTCACTTTATTGTTTCCCGTTTCCTTCAACACAAGCACGACGTCGGCTTGCAAAAGATGATTCAAAAAATTGGAGAGGCCTTCGACGTATTCGTCTTCGACCGGATGGTCTTCAAAATCTTTTCGGAAGAGCGCCGTCGAGGCAAATTTCGTTTCCGGATCCCAACGCAACCGTTCGAGCGCGCGACCCCAGAGCTTGAGCGCGTCGAACGGCTTGTTGCGCATAAGACGGCGCGTAATATCGCGAATCGACACGCCTTTCAAAAGAAGTTCCGACGCGATTTCCAAACTCTTCACGGTCGTGGCCGGATTCGAAAAGTTCGACGTGTCCGTCAAAAGTCCCGTCATCAAACAGATCGCCATGGCGCGCGACATTTCGACGCCGTTGTCGTCAAAAAATTCGTGGACGACTTCCGCCGTCGACGACGCACTCGTGATCACCAAATTACCATCGCCGAAAAGCGTGTTCGTAACGTGATGATCGAAGTCGGCGATGAACGGACGCTTCGGCATCGCTTCGACGAACGTGTCGACGCCGGCGTATTTCAGATCGCCCGCGTCGAAGACGCAGATCATGTCGACGTCTTCATCCGCAAAAATTTCGGGATTCGATTTTACCTCGGTGATACGAGGAAAATAGGCGTAGGCCGAAGCGGGTTCATCGACGCAAAAGGCGTGCGCTTCGCGGCCCTGATCGCGCAGCCAGTTGTAGACGGCCATCATCGCCCCAAGCGTGTCACCGTCGGGCTTACGGTGCGAAATCAGAATGGGCTTCCGCGCGGCGGAGAGTTTTTCAAAGATGCGGCGTGAAGCGGCGCGGTGTTGCATAGCAGGCCGATGAGCGTACGAAAAACAAAAGACCCCGTCAAGAGACGGGGCCGGACGTTTCGGGCACGGCCTGCAGACTGACGCGCAGCGTGCCGTATCCGTCGCCAAACGCGTCGTGACCGAAGCGCAGCGTCGGCATCGCGCCCTCCACGAGCTCAACGCCGGGCGGCAACGCGTCTTTGAGCGTGGAGAGCACGCCCGCGCGGTCTTGCGGGTCGAAGAGTGGGAGGTCGGCGCCGAGCGCCTCGACACGGATCGTCGGCGTTGGATCGAGGCTGGACCATGACTTGCCGTCACTCAGCGTAGGCTCCTCTCCAGGCCACTGGAAGAGATCGTCTTCGCCGTGCAGATAGCACCGGAGACGACAGAGACCGACGTCGATCCTGACACAGCACGCGTCGACTTCGAACAGACGCGCGCACGATATGAGCACTCGGCGCATGCGCGCGTAGCCGTCGTCATCGAGCACGGTCGGCCTCTCGCTGTCGCCGGAGAACTTGATCGTCGGCGTGACGCTTGGGTCTGCCTGCACGATCGCACCGACGAACTCTCGGAGGAACGCGATCGCCGCCTCAGTGACGCTTTGTGTATCGAAGCGCGGACCTTCGACCAGCGCCGTGTCGGCGTCCTGCAGGCGCAGGTTCGTGATCACGACTCCTCTCCATCCATGTCCTCGACCTCGAGATAGCGGCAGATGCGGATGCGTCCGTCGCCCGCGCCGAAGGCGGCGTGGGGAAAGTGCAGTCCGAAGAAGTGCAGCTCGAGACGCGTCCACGGCTCGAAGGTGACACCCTTCTCGCGAAGGGGCTCGAGCGTGCGCCGCAGAAACACGAGCGACTCGTCGTCGATCGGACACTCGGCCCCATCGCGCATCCGGATCAGGATGAGCGGCGAGGTATCGAGATCCTCCCAGTTCTGCCCGTAGCTGGTCACGCAGTTGACGTGCGGACCGTGTAGGGCTTCGAAGCCGAGCAGATAGAGGTGGGCGGCGAAGGGGCCGAAGAAGACCGTGTAGAAGAAGTCGGCGACGTCGTAGGCTTCTCGCTTGGACTCGCGAAACATCTCTTCGATCTCTTCCCAGCCCGCATCGTCCAGCAGACGAGGAGCCTCGTCCTCTTCCGCCTGGAACGTCGTCGGCCCCTGACCGGGGAAACGCATGCCGGTGCGTCGGATGAGCACCCGCAGGGCCGGCAAAGACGTCTCCAACACCTTCCCGAGGTCGAACTTCAGTCCTTCGGCAACCAGCGTGTGGTCGTCGAGCACGCGAAGCTTCTTGATCATGACGACTCCTCCTTGTATAAGGTGCCGCCTCCAGCATTGTCTCCTCCGCTTGAAACGTCAAGGGATTACAGGTACTTTAAGGAGGTAATAGCCGCTTTCCCCATGTATCTCCAGCGCATCGAAATGCAGGGTTTCAAGACGTTCGCCAATCGCACCGTCTTGGAATTCCTCCCACCGAAAGAAGGCAACCGCGGCACGACCGCGATCGTCGGCCCGAACGGCTCGGGCAAGTCCAACATCGCCGACGCCGTCCGCTGGGTCCTGGGCGAGCAATCGCTCAAACTCCTGCGCGGCAAAAAATCGGAAGACGTCATCTTCAGCGGTTCGGAAAAACGCTCGCGCTCCGGTTTCGCCGAAGTTTCACTGGCGCTGAACAACGAAGCGGGCGGCAACGATATCGAATATCCCGAAGTCGTCATCACGCGCCGCATCTACCGCGACGGCGAATCGGAATACCTCATCAACAAGAACAAGGTGAAGCTGCAGGAAGTCATCCTGCTCCTTGCCCGCGCCAACTTCGGCCAGCGCACCTACTCGGTCATCGGCCAGGGCATGATCGACGCCATCCTCGTCGCCTCGCCGAAAGAACGCAAGGAATTTTTTGATGAAGCCGCTGGCGTGAAGCAGTATCAATTGAAGCGCGAATCCGCCGTCCGCAAGCTCGACGCGTCGGAAGAAAACTTGAAGCAGGCTGAACTCATCCTCGCCGAAATCGAACCGCGCATGCGCTCGCTCTCGCGCCAGGTTCGCCGTTTGGAAGAGCGCGCCAATCTTGAAAAAGAATTGCAGGAACTTTCGATCCTCTACTTCGGCACGCAGTGGAAGCAGATTCGCGAGGAGCTTTCCGCCATCGACGCCAAGACGAAACTTGTCGAAGAAAGCCGCAAGGCCAAGGAAAAAGAAATCGAAGCCGTGCGCGCTGAACTCGCCGGCATGGAAACGGAAGAAACGAAATCCGACGGCTTGATTGCGCTCCAGAAGGAGTACGAAAAGGAAATGGAGAAGCGGAACTCGCTGCGCGAAAAAGAAATCCAGCTCAAGAACCAGATTCGGATGGAGCAGATGAAGGCGCAAGCCGCCAACGCTCCGGCGCTGCCGATGCCGCTCCCCCGCATCGTCGAAGAAGTCGCGTCAATTTCCGAACGCCACGATGAACTCGTCTCTTCGATCCTGAACGCGGAAACGCTCGAGCAGGCGCAAGAAGCCGCGCACGAGCTCGAAAAGCTCGGCAAGCAGATCGAAGAACTCCTCTCCGAACTGAAAGAACCCGGCCACAAGGACAAGCAGGAAAAGAAGGAACCGGTCGTACCGGTCGCGATGCAAAAAGAGCTGGAAGAAACGCTTTCCGCCATTGCTTCAATGGGTAAAGCGCTGACCGATCTTCAAGGCCAAATGCAACGCTGGGGCCAGGAAGAATCCAAAAAACGCGGCGCCTTCTTCGAGGTCCAGCGCAAGATGCAGGGCTTCCAATCCGAACTCTTCGAACTCGACCGCCACCTTTCCGACCACCGCGTCGAACGCGCGCGCATCGAAACGCGGCGCGAAACGATCGAACGCGAGGCGCGCGAAATGATGGGCGAAGACGCGCAAGCCGCGCTGGCCGCCGAGCCGAAAGAAAAAGTCGACGCGCAAGCGCTCTCCCCTCGCCTCCATCAGCTGCGCACGCAAGTTGCTGCCATTGGATCGATCGATCAGGGCGTCGTCGATGAGTACAAAGAGATCAAGGATCGCTTCGACTTCCTCTCGGCGCAAGTCGAAGACCTGCACAAAACGAAAGCGTCGCTGGTCGTGATGATCGAAGAGCTCGACGTCTTAATCAAGAAACAATCCGACGCTTCCTTCCGTCGCATCAATCAGCACTTCGGAGAATTCTTCAAACAACTCTTCGACGGCGGCACCGCTTCGCTCGAAAAGATTGAGCGCGAAGAGGATGAAGACGAAGCCGCCGATGCGGAAAAAGCCGCGGCCGCCGAAGCCGCCGGCGTCGAGGAAGAAGAAAAGAAGGAAACGATTTCCGCCGTGCCGAAAGAGTCCTGGCTCGGTCTCGAGATCTACGCCAATCCTCCGGGCAAGCGCGTGAAATCGATCCACTCGCTCTCCGGCGGCGAACGCGCCATGACGTCGATCGCGCTCATCTGCGCCATCATGACGACGAATCCTTCGCCCTTCGTGGTGCTCGACGAAGTCGACGCCGCGCTCGACGAATCGAACGCCTCGCGCTTCGCCGCGATTATCGACGAGCTCTCCCACAAGACGCAGTTCCTCGTGATCACGCACAACCGCTACACGATGCAGAAGTCGCAGGTCCTCTACGGCGTGACGATGGGTGAAGACTCGACCTCAAGCGTCCTCTCCCTCCAGCTCGAAGACGCCGAACGCATCCGCGGACAAAAAACCGTTACCGTGTAAAAGAAAGACCCTGCACCGAATGGTGCAGGGTTTTGCGTTCAGAAGTTGCTCAGGAGCTGCCGGGCTCTGCGGTTCCCGCCGTGGCGTAGGCCGTGCCGATGGGATCGGGATGCTGCGCGGGGACAGGCTCGGAAGGAACGGGCGGGGCGGCCTCGGTCACGGGCTCGGGCTCGACCTTCGGCTTCCTGAGCGCTTCGAAGTGCGCCAGGACATCGAAGAAGTTGGCGGTCTCGCCGATCACGGGCGCGATGACGCCGACGGGCAAGGTCGCCTCGTTGACGAGCGTTCGGCATCCGCACGACACGCAGACGTGTCCGAGCGGGTTCTTCTTCACCCGCCCCACGAGGTTGGAGCTC
>CAZKMF010000058.1:0-1839 GCA_964553975.1 uncultured Gammaproteobacteria bacterium
ACGATCGAAAAAGAAGAATTCGCGGCGCTCATGGCTGCTTAAAAGAAAAGAACCGGCTCGCGAATGGGGCCGGTACTTTTTTACTTAGGCGTGGATGTTCCGCTTATCGTCTTCGGAGATGACATGTTTTTCGCCGAGGACTTTGACGAGAAGGCTCATCTTGCCTTCCTGGCGATCCATGCGCCGCTCCAAACCATCGAAACGCTTGTCGACGCTATTAAAACGCTTATCAACGGCATCGAACCGTTCGTCGATTCTCGAAAACTTTTCGTCGATCTTTGCGAATTTTTCATCCGTCATGCCGAAACCGTCTTTCACGGCTTCAAGCACCTCGCTCAATTTTGGTTCGTCATGCATACATGCAGGTTAAACTCAATGTAGCACAGACCTAACAAACACCGCTTTCGCCTGTCAATAAGAAAAGGACCGGCTCCCGAAAGGGGGCCGATCGTGGCGTTACGAAGCGTTGAGCTGCTGTTCGTCGAGGCAGAAGCAGACGGTAGTGATGATCGCGGCGGCGTAGCCCACGATCTGGACCGGAGGACGCGAAGCGTCGGTTTCCAGCAGCTTCTGCGACCCGGAGAACGTTGCCACCGTGTACGCGTAGTCCTCGGGCTCGGCCAAGTCCTTCACGCGTGCGAGATGCGCGAAGACGTCAGCGCGGGACGACAGGATCCAGACGTTATAGACGGCCTCTTCGTTCATCGTCATCAGGAGCGCCTGATCGCCGTCTTCCTCGTCAGGCGCGACGAGGAAGAGCAGACTTGAGACTTCTTCGGTGAACATCGCGAGAACGTTCCCATCGTTCAACTGATCGCCATTCAACTTGTGGACCAGGAAACCGCCAGCCCAGCCGCCGACCACGATCGGATCGAACGCCGACACGGTCGGGAGCCGGCTCTCGTAGAGCTTGTCGCGCAACTCGTCGCGCAGATCGGCTTCGGTGTCGGGACATGCCGCGAGTAGCGCGTACACGTGCGCGTGCGATGCGCAGACGTGCACCCTGCTCCCCGCGTCACCCTCGACGAAGACGAGGGCGTTGATCGGCGTCGGCAAGACGCGTCCGAACGGCAGGAGGTATCCGCAAATACGGTCGGTCATGGTGGCTCCTCGCAAGGATCTGCGTCGAGACTAGCAAGATTTCGCCGTTTGTCAACCCTTGACAAGACGACGTTTTCACTCAATCATGTCGCCATGAAGATCTACGTGGGTTCGCTCAATCCAACCAAAGTCGCTGCCGTGCGCGAGGCCATGGCCGATCACCCCGACTTCTCATCGTGGGACGTGGTCGGCGACGACGTGCCATCTGGCGTTTCCGACCAGCCAAAGACCATCGAGGAGACTGTGCGTGGAGCCATGAACAGGGCGCGCGCCGCGTGGCGAGAAGGCGGCATTGCCTTCGGCCTGGAATCAGGCCTGATGGAAGTGCCACACACGCGCACCGGCTACATGGATATCTGCGTTTGCGCCATCTACGACGGCACGGATTACCATCATGGAATCTCCTCCGCCTGGGAATGCCCCGTCGACATCACCCGTATGATGCTCGAAGACGGCATGAACATGAGCGAAGCCTTCTACAAGTCGGGTCGTACCGACGACCCAAACATCGGCAGCTCCACCGGGGTCATCAATGTTCTCACGAACGGCCGCGTCGATCGCAAAGCCTACACCAAGCAGGCGATCCACATGGCAATCATCCACCTCAAGAAGCCGTAAGGCTTCTTTTCTGTTATACTGAAAGCACTATGTTCGAATCATTTGGAGGAGGTATGCACACAAAACCGTCCGGCACGTTTTACCGTCACATTTTCGCGGACGCCTGGCGCATCGTGCGCG
>CAZKMF010000059.1:0-1801 GCA_964553975.1 uncultured Gammaproteobacteria bacterium
AAGCGTTGCCGATGACCGTCGCTGTTGAGCTGATCGTGAAGTAGCGGGCGGAGTAGTCGCCCGAAGCGTTCACGCGGTCCTGGATCTCGAACAGATTGCCGATACCGATACCCTTACCGGCGCCGCCCGTGACCTGATCGGCGATCGTGAGCGCGCCCTGGGTGCTGTTCACGTACAGCTCATTAGAGGAGGAGGCGTTGTTGTAAGCCTGGTTCAAGTTGATCAAACCGGCGGAAGTCGCCCACGTGAGCGTGCCGCTGCCGTTATTCTGGAGCACCGTCGAGGTCGCGCCTTGCGAGGCCGGCCACGAATAGATGACGTTGTTCACCTTTACAAGATTGCCGCTGCCGTCGACCTCGAACGTGCTCGTTCCGGAACCGACGGTCAGCATGCTCGCCGGCGCCATGTTGCCGACCGCAAGACTGGCAAGCACGCGCGTCGCCGTCGAACTGACCGTGAAGTAACGCGTCGAATCGTTGAAGTTCGCGATCTGCAAAATATTATCTGTCGGCGTCGGCGAGGAATCACGGACGTCCAACTCGGACATCGGTACCGATGTCAGGATACCGGTGGCACCCGTGGATTTCACGGTCAAGCGGGCGGCACCGCCGAGCGTGGCGCTGATCAAATCTTGCGTAAAGTCGGCGAACGGGGAAACGGCGAGGGCAGGGGAAGACCAGAATTGATCCGCCTGCTGCGCGATAATCGCGCTCCTCGACAAGACAAATTGCCGATCACCGTAAATTGTTCCCTTGAAATCGACCGAGAAAATCGTGTTGCCACCCGTCGTGACGCGCACCGCCGTACCCGCGAGATCATTAAGATGCGCGATGTCGAGCGTAGCGGCGGGCGTGTTTTGATTGATCGCGACCGCGGTCGCACTGACCGTGAAGTACTTGCGGCTCCAGTCACCGGCCGTATTCACGCGATCCTGCACTTCGAACAAATTGCCGATACCGTCGCCGTGACCGCTGCCGCCCGTGACCTGGTCAGCGATCGTGAGCGCGCCCAGCGTACTGTTCACAAAGAGTTCCGTCGTGCTCGTCGCGGCAAGATACGCCTGGTTCAAATTCGTCGACGAGGACATCGCCGCCCAGCTCAGCGTACCGGAACCGTTGTTTTGTAGGACCGTCAAAGCGCCGCCTTGAGATGCCGGCCAGGAATACGGCACGTTGTTCACTTTCAGAATATTGCCGCTGCCGTCGACCTCGAACGTGCTCGTACCGGAACCGACGGTCAGCATACTTGCGGGAGCCGTATTGCCGACGGCAAAGTTGCCAAACACGCGCGTCGAAGTCGAACTGACCGTGAAGAAACGCACCGAGTAATCACCAGTGGCATTCGTACGATCCTGCACCTCGAACAAGTTGCCGATACCATCACCACGACCGTAACCGCCCGTCACTTGATCGGCGATCGTGAGCGCGCCTTGTGTGCTGTTCACGGAGATTTCCGTCGTGCTCGTCGCGGCAAGGTACGTCAGGTTCATGGCCGGCGTCGCGCCGACGCCGCCGTCGATCTGCGTGAAGGACGCGCCATTATAGACGTAGAGGTGGTCACCCGCGGAGTTCCAGACGATGTCGCCTTCCACTGTCCCGGTGACAGCCGACGGAACGCCCGAGAAGGTCGGGAGTTGGAGGCCTTGGTTGACCGCGTGCGCAGGCGCAATGAGCCGGTTGATGAACCGCGTTGAAGTCGCGCTGACGGCGAAAAGGCGGTTCGCGAAGCTGTCCTGCACCTCGAAAATATTGCTGGACTGAGAGACAGCGCCTTGAAACACGAATTGCGACGTCGATGACGC
>CAZKMF010000060.1:0-3302 GCA_964553975.1 uncultured Gammaproteobacteria bacterium
ATGATCAAGATGCGCCTGTCGCAGCCGGTATAGCGTTTGTTGTGCGTCACTTCGTACCTCTTTCTTCCTTTGGAACGTGTTCTTGGTTTCGTTGCGTAAGCGAAGCAATGGTGTAAGTGTTTCGGGTGTATCGCACCCGCACGAGCTCCTTACTTTGCGTATCGCATCATACTTTGACCACGTGATGTTACGTGAAACGGCACAGCCTGTCAAGCGTAAAGCATCAGTCGAGGTCTTTTGACTTTCGTCGATTTTTTTGCTATTCTATATAAGCAATACTCGCTATGCTTGTCGCCGGAGGAGTTCATCCTTATGCGCTCAAGCGGCGTCAATTCGTCCTTTCTCGTTCGAAGCCTTTAACGGGCGGAGTGGCGTCCACGCTCCTGCTCGCCGTACTCCTTGTCGTCGGCTTCGCCTACGGTTTGCGATCGATCGACCGCCGCCTCGTGCCGAACGATCGCCCAGAACCTTCCAAGGTCCGTTCTTCAGACATCCCGACTTACGATTTAACCGCATGAAACGCCTGCTTGCCTCTTTTGCCGTTGTTGTAGCGCTTGCCGTCCCGATCTCCGCGGGTGCGGCTACGCGTGCGTACGCTTCAAGTGGAATGCAGGGTGCGACGTCGATCGAAATCCCCGCCGGTTCGACTAAGCAAATCACGCTCAAATTCAGGAATAGCGGTAGTAACGTCTGGCGCGGTTCCGGTAAAACGTATGTTTCGCTGTACGCGAACGGTCCCTACGCTCGAAAGAGCGTTTTTAAAGATGCAAATTGGATCAGCGCCATGCAACCCGCGAAACTGCGCGAAGTGCTCGTGCGACCCGGTGAAACGGGGAGCGTGGCCGTTTCCTTGCATGCTCCAGACGCGACCGGCACGTATAACGAGCACTTTCAGCTCGCCGTCGAAAACAAGGCGTGGATTTACAACGCGACAGCCAAGCTCACGATCAAAGTTGTTGCTCCACAGGCTGCTGTTTCGAGCTCGGTGAACGCCGAAGCCTATGCGGTCATGGACGCGAACACGGGCGAAGTGATCGATCAGCAGAACGGCGATGAGGTGCGCAGCATCGCTTCGATCACGAAGTTAATGACGCTCATGGTGGCGCACGACGCCGGACTCGATCCGGAAATGACGGTTAATCTCGCCCGTGAAGACGAAGTCGGCGGAGGACGACTCCGCGTCCCGGTCGGCACGAAACTGACGGTGCGCAACCTCGTTGCCAGCGCGGTGATCGGCTCGGCAAACAACGCGACGAACGCGATCGCGCGCGCGACCGGTCTCGCTCGCGACGAGTACATCCGCCGCATGGACGAGAAAGCCGCGTCGCTGGGCATGACGCATTCAAAATTCGCGGACCCGACCGGCATTGAAGTCGGGAACGTGTCAACGGCGAAAGAAGTCGCGCTCATGGCAAGAAAAGCGTTCGATGATCCGTGGATTTCCGAGTTCGCGGCCGAACCGGAATATGAAGTCGCGACGTCGCTCGGTCCGCACCACATCAAGAACACCAACAAGCTCGTGGGCGACGATTCGATCGAGGTGACGGCTGGAAAAACAGGCTTCATTTACGAAGCCGGGTATACGTACGCGGCGCGCATGCGTGCGAATGGGCGCGATCTGATCGTTGTCGTGCTCGGCTGCGATTCCTTCCCCAAAGCCTTCAAAGACGCGAAAACGTTGGCGGAAAAAGCGGCGCAAGGGAAAACGGCGCTGGCCAACTAAAAATCCTCCGCACGCGGAGGATTTTTTCGTTACAGCCCTTGACGCTTCATTTCGTTTTCCGCGGCCGCGTTGGGCGACTTGCCCATGATCTCGCGCGCCTCGCGTTTGCGGTCGAGCGCGGCGAGCTCGAGAATCCGTTGGCGGACCTTGTTCGGATTCGGCACCTGTTCGAAGGAAAAATTTTCCTCCGTTGCCGCCGTCTGCACGACAACCTGTCCGTAGTTCAGCAAGGTCGGGATTATCCCTTTGACCTCCGAATGGACGTCTTGGACGCGCGTCAGATCGAGTTCGGCGACCGTGCGACCGAAGAGGCCCCGCTGATTGATGTCGATAATGCGGTCGTTCGTGACAATATTGATGTCGAGGTAGTAATCGGTAAATTCACTGATGAAAAACACCCAAATACCGAGATAATAGATCGCGACGAGCAGTAGTAATCCCGTTTGGAACATGGGGTTCGCAAGCGCGAACGGCTTGTCGCCGAAGAAGATGACTTTCGCGACGAATGGAATCGCGACCAAGACGAGAAACACGAAAATCGGTCCGAGAAAAACGATCGGATGGCGACGAAGCGAGAATTCGACTTTCTCGCCGGGGTGCTGGGTGAAGAGCTGGTTGATCGACATATCAAAACGGTGATTGGATCGCGAAGAGCGGTACGGGCGTCATCCAGGCGACGTTCGCGAGCGCTTGCCATGTTTGAAACAGAATGAACGCCGTGCCCGCGATGAAGACGAACGTGACGAGGAATCCTACGGCGTTACGCGCTCCGTACTTGGCGAGACTAACAATGTTAGCAATCGCGAAGAACACGAAAGCGCAAAGAAACACACCGAACGGGAACAGGAGGAAATACGGAGGGATCGAAATCATGCGAGTGGGATTTGCGAAAGTTGTTTCGGCGCCGTCAGTCCGAGATGCGTATACGCGGCTTCGGTGACCATGCGACCGCGCGGCGTGCGGTGCAGGAGACCGAGCTGGATGAGGTACGGCTCGTAGATCGTTTCGATCGTTTCCATTTCCTCGGAGCTGGCGGCCGCGAGCGCGTTTAGGCCGACGGGGCCGCCGCTGAACTTGGAAATGATTGTTTCAAGAATGCGGCGGTCGACCTGGTCGAGTCCGACGGCGTCGATCTCGAGCATCTGAAGAGCGCGATCGACCATCGTCGTTGTAATCGTACCATCCCCGTGAAAGTCCGCGTAGTCGCGCACGCGCTTCAGGAGACGATTGGCGACGCGCGGCGTGCGGCGGGCGCGCTCGGCGATGCGCATCGCCGCGTCGGGGCGAATGGTGCAGCCGAGCGCTCCGGCATTGCGTTCGATAATCATCTTCAAGTCGTCCGCGCCGTAAAAATCGAGGTGATAGGTGACGCCGAAACGGTCGCGCAGCGGCGCGGTGAGCAAGGAGAGCCGCGTTGTCGCGCCGATCAGGGTGAAGCGGGGGAGATCCATGCGCAGCGTTCGCGCCGAAGGGCCTTTGCCGATGACGAGATCGAGCGCGAAGTCCTCCATCGCCGGATAGAGCACTTCTTCAATTAGCTTGTTGAGGCGGTGGATTTCATCGATGAAGAGCACGTCGC
>CAZKMF010000061.1:0-18047 GCA_964553975.1 uncultured Gammaproteobacteria bacterium
GGTTTGAAGGATTGGCGCAGGAGGTTCATGACCCGGTCGTGGAGGGTTTCGTCGGCGCTCTTTTCTTCGTCGGCGTCTTCGAAGCCGATCGCGCCTTTCTTTTTGCCGAGTTCCAAGATCTCCTCGGAGCCGACGTTCGAGGTCATAATGATGATCGTGTTCTTGAAGTTGACGACGCGGCCTTTGCCGTCGGTCAGGCGGCCGTGGTCGAGGGTCTGGAGGAGCGTGTTGAAGACTTCAGGATGCGCCTTTTCGATTTCGTCGAAGAGCACCACCGAGTAGGGGCGGCGGCGGATTTGTTCGGCGAGCTGTCCGCCTTCGTCGTGGCCGACGTAGCCGGGAGGGGAGCCGATCATGCGGGCGACAGAGTGGCGTTCGCCGTATTCCGACATGTCGAGGCGCACCATGGCGTTTTCGTCGTTGAACAGGAAGGCCGCCAGCGCTTTCGCCAGTTCGGTTTTACCGACGCCCGTCGGACCCATGAAGATGAACGAACCCATCGGGCGCGTTTCTTCGCCTACGCCCGCGCGCGAACGGCGCACGGCGTCGGCGACGGCTTTGATGGCTTCCTCTTGGCCGACGACGCGCTTTGAAAGTTCAGCTTCGAGATGCACGAGCTTCTTGAGTTCCGATTCCAACATTTTGGAAACGGGAATGCCTGTCCAGCGCGAGACGACGTTCGCGACGTCCTCCTCGTCAACTTCCTCTTTCAGGAAGCGGTGACCCTTTTGAAGCTTCTTGAGCGTTTCCTCGGCAGCTTTAAGAGCCTTCTCCGTCTCCGGCACCTGGCCGTAGCGGATCTTGGCGGCGAGCTCCAGGTCGCCTTTGCGCTCGGCGATGTCGGCTTCCTGTTTCAGTTTATCGATCTTCTTTTTACCTTCGCGGATGGCGGTGATGGCGTCTTTTTCGTTCTTCCAGCGCAGTTCCAAGCCAGAAGCGCGCTCCTTGGCTTCGGCTAGGAGTTTCTCGACGTCCTTCAAGCGCTCTTTGGCGTGCTTGTCCGCTTCTTTCTCAAGCGCGCGTTTTTCGATTTCGAGCTTGGTGATGTTGCGTTTCAGGGCGTCGAGTTCCTGCGGCTGCGAGTCGATCTGCATGCGAAGCGCGGAAGCGGCTTCGTCGATCAGGTCGACGGCTTTGTCCGGCAGGAAACGGTCGGTGATATAGCGGTGCGACAAGGTGACCGCGGCGACGATCGCCGAGTCGGTGATGCGCACACCGTGGTGCAGGTCGTAGCGTTCCTTGATGCCGCGGAGAATCGAAATTGCGTCTTCCGGCGACGGTTCGTTCACGGTGACGGGCTGGAAGCGGCGAGCGAGCGCGCCGTCTTTCTCGATGTGCTTTTGGTATTCCTTGAGGGTCGTGGCACCAATGCAGCGGAGTTCGCCGCGGGCAAGCGCCGGTTTCAAAAGATTCGACGCGTCCATGGCGCCTTCGGTATCGCCGGCGCCGACGAGCGTATGCAGTTCGTCGATAAACAGAATCACGCCGCCAGCCGATTTCTCGACTTCCTTCATGACGGCCTTGAGACGCTCTTCGAACTCGCCGCGGAACTTCGTCCCGGCGATGAGCGCGCCCAAATCGAGCGCGACGACATCTTTGCCTTTCAGAGATTCCGGCACGTCGCCCGAGACGATACGCTGCGCCAAACCTTCGACGATGGCGGTTTTACCAACGCCGGGTTCGCCGATCAACGCCGGATTATTTTTTGTGCGGCGCGAGAGCACTTGAATCACGCGGCGAATTTCTTCGTCGCGACCGATGACCGGGTCGAGCTTCTCGGCGCGCGCGAGACGGGTAAGATTGCGCGAATATTTTTCGAGCGCTTGATACGTCGCTTCCGGTTCGGTCGAAGTCACGCGCTGCGAGCCACGGATGTCCATCAGAACTTTCAAAACGGCTTCGGTCGTGACGCCCATCTCCGCGAGCAGGGAAGCGGCCTCGTTTTTGGTTTCCATGAGGCCGAGCAGGAGGTGCTCGGTCGAAACGTACTCATCCTTAAACCGCTCGGCGATCTTGTGTGCCTGGCGGATGGCGCGGTCGAGGTTTTGAGAAACGAATACTTGGGCAGTGTTGCCGCCCTCTGCCTTGCCCGTAGGCTCGATCTTGGCGCGTTTCAAAACGGCCGCTGGATCGATTCCCAGCTTTTTAAATACGGAAACGACCACGCCCTCGTCCTGGCGGAGAAGGGTGGTGAGGAGGTGGTTAGCCTCCAAGGTCTCGGAACCCGCCTCAAAAGCCATATTTTGGGCCTCCTGGAGGGCTTCGAGGGCTTTGGTGGTAAAGCGGTTCTGTTGCATGGGAAAGTGATGTTAGCACTCACATCATAAGAGTGCTAATTGACGTTGTCAAGAAAAAGAATCCACTGCAAGATAAAGATGGACCTACAAGGAGGCCGTCATGCCCGACATGAGCAGCCTCTATGAGGCGCTTCACAAGGCTTCGCAAGCGGTGAAAAGCGGCTGTAGCGTCACGACGAGGGCGTACCTCACGATCGCGCACAGGGAACTCCTGAAGGCGATCAATGCGACGAGCGGCAAGGAACGCGAGTACGCCGACGCGGCCTACGCCTACGTCAGCGCCCACTGCCGTGCTTCCATGAGGCCGTCGGAAGAGATCTGGATCCTCGAGACCTTCTGGGAAGGCTTCGAACACGGTTGGGAAGATTGGACCTGGCACGACGAGGCTGATCCGGTCTACGAGGCCGGCTACGACTTCGGCCAAAACGGCGCGCTCGATCCGAACACGCCGCTCGAAGACGCGGATTTCGACTTCGAACTCGAAGACGACGACTCAGGCTGAGCGCTGCGACCCTTCTTGAATGAGAAGGGTTTTTCTTTTTATGCTAGGATGAAGCGACAGACTTTTCCACGCGCATGAGACTCACAATCGCCGGAATTCCCGTAGACGCCATCACGCTTGATGAAGCCGCAGAGCACGCGGCCGGTTTTTTGGATGGGGATGGACAGCACCTGATCGTTACGCCGAATCCTGAGATGGCGGTGCTTGCCGATCGTGATCCGGGTTTCAAGAAGATCCTGTTCTCCTCGCACCTCGCGCTCGCGGATGGTTATGGTCTCCGCTTGGCCGCCTGGTGGGAAGGAAAACGTATTCCGGAAACGATTACCGGCGTCGATTTTGGCCTTGCTTTAGTGCAAATTGCGGAACAAAAAAATTGTTCAGTCTATTTTTTGGGAGGAGGGGACCGCTCGGCCGAAATGGCGGCGAAAAACCTGCTGCGCGTCTATCCCAAGCTGCGTTTTGCCGACGCGTCTTCCGGCGGCCGTATCCGTTGGATTAACGGTAAATGGGAAGAAGATGCGGATCTGACAGAACGGATCGCCAAGACGAATCCCGACATTCTCTTCGTGGCTCTCGGCCACGGAAAACAAGAGCGTTGGATTCGCGACCATCTGCTGCATCTCCCCAGCGTAAAAATCGCGATCGGCGTCGGTGGTGCGCTGGATTATTACTCCGGTCAAAAACGACGCGCTCCGGCCTTTCTGCGCGCCCTGCACCTCGAATGGTTCTGGCGTCTGTTGACCGAACCCTGGCGCATTTTCCGCATCTTTGAGGCGACGTACGTTTTCCTCAGGTTGGTCTTGAAAAATAAGCGTGACAAGGTAAGATAGGGGCCTATGAACGTACGCGTCCGCTTTGCCCCCAGTCCGACCGGAAGAATGCATATCGGTAACTTCCGCTCGGCGCTCTATAACTACCTTTTCGCTCGCAAACACGGGGGCGTTTTTTACGTCCGTATTGAAGATACCGACCGCGCCAGACTCGTCGAAAAAGGCGTCGAGGGCATTTTGGGCACGCTCGCGCACATGAACCTCTCATATGATGAGGGTCCGTTTTTGAATGAAGACGGGACGATCGATCAGCGCGGCTCCAAAGGCCCATACATCCAATCGGAGCGCCTCGAAATCTATCGCTCGCACCTGAACCAGCTTTTGGAGCACGGCGAAGCCTACCCTTGTTTTTGCACTTCCGAGCGGCTCGAAGAGCTTCGCGCCAGCCAGGAAGCGGCCAAATTGCCGACCGGTTATGATCGCCATTGCCGAGACCTTGATCGCGCTGAAGCTCAGCGCCGCATCGAAGCAGGGGAGCGCGTCGTCTATCGCGCCAAGATGCCGCTTGAGGGCGAAACTTCATTCGAAGATGCGGTGCGCGGAAATGTTTCGTTTAAGAATGCGCTGCTTGATGATTACGTGCTCTTGAAGAGCGACGGTTTTCCGACGTATCACCTCGCCAACGTCATCGATGATCATTTGATGGAAACTTCGCATGTCATTCGCGGCGAAGAATGGTTGTCGTCAACGCCGAAGCACGTGTTGCTTTACAAAGCTTTTGGTTGGACGCCGCCGCAGTTCGCGCATATGCCGCTGCTTTTGAATCCGGACCGTTCGAAACTTTCGAAGCGCCAAGGCGACGTGGCGGTCGAAGATTATCTGGATAAGGGCTATTTGCCGGAAGCGCTCATCAACTTCGTGGCGCTGCTCGGTTGGAGTCCGTCCGACGAAAAAGAAATCTACACGATTGAAGAATTGACGAAGGCGTTTGAACTCAAAGACGTCAATCCCGCCGGCGCCGTCTTCAATCACGAAAAACTCGATTGGCTGAACGGAAAATATCTGCGCGCCATGCCGCTTGAACGTTTGGCCGAACGCGCCAGGCCGTTCTTCGAAGCCGCCAAGGTCTCGACGGAAGCCTTTTCCAACGAGGAACTCGGACGCTTGCTTTCGCTTGAGCGCGAACGCGTAAAAACACTTTCCGAGTTGCCGGAAGCCGTTTCCTTCCTTCTTGCCGACGTTCCGGAGTACCCGACGGAGCGCCTGTGCTGGAAAACGCAGCCTGTAGCCGAAGCGCTTGAACGTCTCGAGGCCGTGCACGGCGTGCTTGTTGAACTGGATGAGCCTGATTTTACGGTCGAAAGCCTCGATACGCGCGTAAAGGCGTTGATCTCCACCCACGGGTGGGGGAACGGGGATACGCTCTGGCCGCTGCGCGTCGCCATGTCGGGACGCGAGAAGTCGCCCAGCCCCTTTGAGATCATGGCGGTATTAGGTAAAATGAAGGTGATCCGCCGTCTCGAAGCGGCGATCGATCGCCTCAAGAATGCTTGATCACCACACAAGGAGGAAATTTTTCGTGACGCCGGTTCTGGCGGCCTCTTTTGTTGTGTTTCTCGTCTCCGCCGGCATGGCCGTGGCCGCGACGTCAACGGCAGAAGATCTGACCCAAGCGATCAATCAATTGAACGCCGACATCGCCAAGAAAAAAGCGGACGCGGCGGCCTTGAAGAGCCAAATGGCGGCTTATCAGAAGGCGATTGAAGAAAAGCGCAAAGAGGTCGTATCGGTGCGCAGCGAGCTCGACATCGTCCAGAACAAGATCGCCCAGACGGAACTGGACATCAAATCCAACCAGCTGCAGATCGACGCAACGAATCTTGAATTGAAACGTCTTGAATCGCAGATTCAGGAAAAGACGCTCAAAATCATCCGCCAGCGCCAGATGATCGCCGAATTTTTGCGGCAACTTGATCGTACCGATCAGCGTACCGCCATCGATCTGCTTTTGACGGAAAAAACGATCTCCGATTTTTTCAACGACGTGCAATACCTGCAGGAGTCGCAGCGTCAACTCAAACAGTCGCTTGATACCGTCCAAGCGCTCAAGGTGGATCTCGAAGCGCATCAGTCCGAGCAGACGGCGAAAAAGACGCAGTTGGAATCGATCCAATCTGAGCTCACAGGCGCGAAAACCACACTGGACGAACAGAAAGGCGCGAAGGTCGCCCTGGTCGATCAATTGCAGGTTTCAGAAACGCGCTATCGTTACGAACTGGCGCAGCTGCAGAAGCAGCAGGAAAACATCAACGCCGACATCGCCGCGACCGAAAAGAAACTGCGCAAGACGCTCGACGCCGAGAAGTTGCGCAAAGTGACGGGCGAATCGACGGGCTGGATGTGGCCGGTGCCTTCCATGATTATCACTACCTATTTCCACGATCCGGATTATCCGTTCCGCTACGTCTTCGAACACCCCGCGATCGACATTCGCGCCTCGCAAGGCACGCCTGTACGCGCCACGCGCGGCGGCTACGTCGGGCGTGCCAAAGACGCGGGCATGGGCTACAGCTACGTGCAGCTGATCCATGAAAACGGACTTTCCTCGGTCTACGGCCACCTGTCTAAAATCGTCGTCAAAGAAGACACGTACGTCGAAAAAGGGGACATTATCGCCTATTCCGGCGGCATGCCGGGCACGCCAGGCGCGGGGCCTCTCACGACCGCTCCCCACCTACACTTCGAAATCCGTCTCGACGGCATTCCCGTGAACCCGCTCGGGTATCTGCAGTAACGCACAAACCCGTGACAGAACGTCACGGGTTTTGGTATGGTCGAGTCTGGAGGCACCATGGATACGCAAGACAAGCCTCGCGACGAGTGGACGGACGAAGAGCTCATCGCGCACTTCGGCGAGTACGCCAAGAAAGTGCCGTGGCCCAAATCTCTTGGGCGTCTCAAACGTCCAGGCTGGCGCAAAGCGCTCAAGGTCTACCTGATCTGGTGCGAACGTTGCAGCCTGACGCGTACAAGCGGATTCACGGTGGCGCATCCCGCCGGCTACGAGAAACGGCTCGAATGCGCGCACTGTCGACGGCGCTACGATCAGTATCTGCCGTCGCGGCGCATGCAGGACGTGCTCCTCAACCCGCACCGGCACCCGCGGTTCATCCTGTTCGTGATCTTGATCATCATCATGATCGCTCGCACCGCTTCGCACTGAAGCGGTTTTTTTGTACGAAAAAACTCTCTTGCGAGAGTCAGAGTCCGGCCCAAGGACGCGGGCCGAAGAGTTGATTGAGTTCCGGTCCGGTCATGTTGCGGCGTCCATCGACCGCTTTAGAAGCGCGTGCGAAGGCGTCTTGGCAGTCGTGGATGGTCTTCCGCGCCTTGCGATAGCACTCGACCATGACGGACGTGACCGCAGGGCTCAAGGGCCTGCGATACATTTGTTCGAACGGCAGGTGCCAGGCACCGACCACAAGCGTCCAGGGTGCTCGTGTATCCTGTGCGACAATCCGCTCTGCCTCTACGCGGGCTTGTTCGAGATCGCTACTGGAGTTAGCGCTTCGAAAGTTTCCGAAGACGAATATTTCTCCAGCCAAGCCTCCGAGTGTGATCGTCAATCGATACCAATCGTCGATCGCGCGCCGCATTTGCCTTCCCGTGAAGCTGAATCGGGCGTTGTGACCTGGTTTGAACGTCAGTCCCTCCAGTTGGGCCACGAAAGGGGACAACCAGGCATTCACGATGTGCCCGGCCTCGTGCGCGCAGAGGTGCGCGTGCGTTTCCGCGTCGGTACGTTGCATGCGCATCCTTTCTTTGCGACCGTTCTCAGTAGACAGAAAAAACGCGCTCGTGTCAACCCACGGAAGAGACTCTTGGACCTCGAGGGGAGCGGGCTTTGGCATCCCGGATTCCGCCTTAAGTGGCGTCTGACAATATATCTTATGCGACACAAGAGCCTAAACAAAATAAGCCGGTTCGGGCTTATGGACCCGTTCCGGCCTTACCATGGTTTGCCCTTGGCCGCGACTCGCCTCCCGTGCCGCGTCGCCTCGTAGGTAGTGATTGTTCTACCAGGGTTTGTGACGGGGCTGCTGACTCTCGATCGAACGACGCATACGCTTGCGTCGTACATTATACGACCTGTCGCTCTTTATGATTTCAGTTTGAAGAAGATCTTGTCGCCGAAGCGTACGTCCACGTAGTCCAGGTTCTTACGATCGGGACCAACCTTGGTCCTCAGAATGGTCTGGGCGTTCTCGAGCTGCTCTGAGAGCTTTCCAGAGGCATCCAGATAGATCGCCCACCCCTCCGACGTCACGACGCGCAGCGTCTGGGTGCTCTTGCCGTCGATATGCGTCTCAGCCAGATACGGAGCGCGGTTGAAACGTGCGTCAAACAATTTTGGTAGATCGATGACGGCTTGGACGACCTCGGGGCGCACAGCCTGGCCGCGAAGCTCGAGGGTTTCGTTTTTGTCATCGAAGAGTGGTGGATACTGCGCACGGCTGCGGCCCTGCTGCTCGTCGAGCGTGGGACCCTGCTTCGGTATCACGTCGAGCGCTTCCTCAGGCTTGTAGAGCCTCGTGACGGCGCCTTGGAGATCGATAAGGCCTTGGCTGCCGTCGGGCATCTGCAGAAGGATGGCTGAGACGCGTTCTTTGAGATCGACGATGAGCGTATGCGGCGGCTTCTTTGTGATCGTCAGACTCTCAAGGACGAAGCGTTCATTCAGCGCGTCGATAATGTCGTCTTCGGAGGCGGTGATGATGCTCGTTTCCGGGAACAGGAGCCAGCGACGTTTCTTGAGCGCTTCGGTGACGGCGTCATGAATCTCCCAATTGGGAATCCTGTTCGCGCCGTTGATCTGGATATCGGTCACGCGGAACGTCGGGGAAAAACCGGCGAACCAGACCCAACCGCCGACGGCGAGGCAGCCGGCCGCGAACAAAAGTCGGCCACGCCAGCGTCGTTGGCCTTCGCGTCCGCTTTTGGACGGATCGAAGAGCGGATTCGAAAAAGTCTTCCTCGAATAGTCGCGACGAACACTGCGCGAGCGCAACCAGCGGCTCATACGGACGTCTTTAAATGCGCGCGCCGCGCCTGGCGTTCAAGCGCCAGCGCGACGAGGCGGTCGATCAGTTTGGTATAGGGCAACCCCGAAGCCTCCCAGAGCTTCGGATACATACTGATCTTGGTGAAGCCGGGGATCGTGTTCACTTCGTTCACGACGAACGTACCGTCTTTTTTCATGAAAAAGTCGACGCGCGCCATACCTTCGAGACTAAGCGTCTTGAAGACGCGCACGGCCAGCGTTTGCGCTTTGCGCGCGAGTGTTTTTGAAAGCTCGGCGGGAATCGCGAGCCCGGCTCCGTGCTCGTCGAGGTACTTGGCTTCGTAAGAGTAAAACTCGTGATGCGGAATCACTTCGCCGGGCACCGACGCTTCGGGCGTCTCGTTTCCGAGCACGGCGACTTCGATCTCGCGGCCGACGATGGCTTCTTCAATCAAGATTTTATCGTCGTATCGAAACGCGTTCGCGACGGCGGCGCGGAGTTCGCGGTCGTTCTTAGCTTTGGCGACGCCGACCGAAGAACCTTGATTTGCCGGTTTTACGAAGACGGGCTTCCCGAGGCGTTTCCATACGTCGGAAACTTTTACGGCGTCTCCCCTGCCGTACGTCAAAAAATCGGCAACAGGGATTCCCGCGTCTCGGAGCAATCGTTTGGCGACGTCTTTGTCCATGCCGACGGCGGAACCGAGAATGTCCGGGCCGACGAAGGGGAGGTCGAGCATGCGCAGAAGCCCTTGAATGCTGCCGTCCTCGCCGTAGGTGCCGTGCATGACCGGAAAGACGACGTCGATCGGGCCAATCCCCTCGCGGCCCGGCCGAAGCATAAGCTCTTTCGTTGTTGTCGCGTTGATCGCGATTTTTTTGGGATCGGAAGCGTGCAGCAGGTAGGACTCCCCTTTCGCGCCAAGCCAGCGTCCATCCTTGCCGATACCGATCATCGAGACGTCGTATTTTTTCTTGTCGACGGCGTCGATGATACTGCGCGCGGAAAGCAAAGAAATCTCGTGTTCCGAAGAGCGACCTCCGAAGAGAATCGCGAGGCGGATTTTGCGCTTTGGTGTCTTCATACGAGTTTGCGCGGCAACAGCGGATTGATATGCGTCACGATTTCGTAATTGATCCGGCCGAGCTGGCGGGCAAGATCGTCGGCAGTGACGGCGAGACGTCCATCCTCGCCAAGCAAAAGAACCGTATCTTCGGCCTGGACGTCCGGAATATCCGTGACGTCGATCATGCACATGTTCATACAAACGCGGCCCATGATTTTCGCTTTGCGCCCGTGCACCAGCACCTCTCCTTTTGAGGAAAGTCCACGGTCGTATCCGTCCCAATAACCGACGCCGAGCACGGCGATTTTACCGGTCTTCGGCATCCTTTCCGTCAGCCCGTAACTGATCGGCGTGCCGCGCTTCACGTCTTTAACTTGAGCGATCGTCGTCTTCCAAGTGAGCGCGGGTTGGAGCTCGAGTTCGAGACCCTTTGCTTGCGCTTCGAGTTTCGTTTCAAGCGAAGGCCAGAGGCCGTAGAGGCCGATGCCGACGCGCACCAAGTTAAAATACGTGTCGGGATAGAGTATGGCCGCGGCGGTGCACGCCGCGTGCTTCACGTCCGGACGAAAGCCGTGCGCCTCCAAAATATCGAGCGCGTTTTGATATGTTTCAAGCTGACCGGCGGCGTAGCTGTGGTCGGCCGCGTCTTCGATGTTCGCAAAATGCGTTGAGAGGCCTTCAAGAACGAGGTTCTTCGCGCTCTTGATCGCCTTGGCGAGATCGGGCAAGTCGCGGAGTTCCGCGCCTTGCCTCGTTGTGCCGGTTTCCGCTTTGACGTGCAGATACCCTCGTTTGCCGACCTTGGCGGCAGCGCTGCGCGCCGCGCGTACGTGCTCGACCGTCGAGACGGTCATGCGAAGTCCTATGCGGATCGCATCCTGCATGCGCCACGACGGCGTGAAGCCGAGAATCAAAATCGGTTTCTTGATGCCGGCTTTGCGCAGCGCGAGACCCTCGTCGACGTTATCGACGCCGAACCAATCAAGATGCGGTTGGACGGTTCTTGCGACCTCGACGAGTCCGTGGCCGTAGGCGTTGGCTTTGACGACCGCCATGACGGCGACACTGGCGCCGACGCGGCGCTTAAAAATCTTGGCGTTCGCGATCAGCGCCGCCTTAGAAACTTCGACCCATGTTTTGGGGCCTCCTTTCCCCATACGTTCAGCGTCCAATGTGAGTCTTCCCGCCCATCCAAGGGCGCAGCGCTTCGGGAATGCGGACCGTGCCGTCGGCTTCTTGGAAGTTTTCGATCAGGGCGATCAGCAAGCGTCCCATGGCGATGCAGGTGGCGTCGTTCATGTGCACGAACTGCATTTCGCCGGAATCGCGGCGGACGCGGGTGTTCAAGCGGCGCGCCTGATAGTCAGTCATCAAATCGGCCGTGTGCGTCTCGCGATATTTGTTCTGTCCCGGCATCCAGCATTCGATGTCGATCTGCCGCGCGTCGGGTCCACCCATGTCGCCTGTGCAGATCTGCATGACCTGGTACGGCACGCCGAGCGTCTTCAGAAGGTATTCTTGGATAGCGACGAAGAGTCCTTGTTCAGCGAGTGACTGTTCGGGAAGCGAAAACGATTCCATTTCGATCTTATCGAACTGGTGCAAGCGGAGAATGCCTTTCGTGTCCTTGCCGTATGAACCGGCCTCGCGGCGAAACGCGGGCGTAAAGGCGAAATAACGGCGCGGCATGTCGGCTTCCTTGAACGTTTCGTCCATGTGGATCGGACCGAGCGTGTGTTCGGCGCTGCCGATCAGGTAGAGATCGTCCGAGGGGATGTGGTAGCGCTCGTCGCGAGGCTCGAGACGCGCCATGCGCTCAAAGGTGCTCGGCTTGATCATGAGCGGCGGCACGACCGGAATGAACGGCGTCGACGGTGCCGTGACGCCCGCGTCTTTGGCAATGGCCGCGAGTTTCTCGCTGCTCGTGAGTACGGAAAGCGTCAGCTGATAGAGCGCGTTTTGAAGCAGTGCCAAATCCCCTTTCAGGTACGTAAAGCGCGCGCCGGTAACTTCCGACGCCGTCTCGTTGTCGATCAGGCCGAGCGCTTCGCCCAGGGCGACGTGATCCTTCGGTTCGAAATCAAATTTTGTCGGCTCGCCGACCGTGCGAATGACGACGTTGCCGGATTCGTCCGGGCCGACCGGCGTATCCTCGGAAGGCACGTTAGGAAGCGCTTTCATCATCGCCTCGAGTTCCGCTTCGGCGGATGCGAGCTCGGTCTCAAGCTCTTTCATACTGTCCTTCAAGGTGCGCATCTCTTCGACGGCTTTCCCTTTGGCTTCAGCGTCCGTTTCTTTGGCGATGCGCTCTCCGGCGACATTCTGCGCCGCGCGTTTTTCCTGCAACGAGCCGATCAAGCCGCGCCGCTTCTCGTCAACGCGCAAAAGGGCGTCGACGTCGACGCTCGATTTTTTGGCGGCGGCGCCTTTTTTCACGAGCTCCGCGTTTTCTCTGACGAAGTTCAGGTCAAGCATATCAGCGGTTCAGAATCGAAGATTTGTAGAGTTCGGGATGAAACGCGGGCAGACGGACGATCTCGGCGCTCAGGCCCCGCGCGCGGCAGACCTCGGAAAGTTTTTCTGTAAACGCTTCCTGGTCGTATCCGAGACAGATGACGTCCGGTTCGACGTCGCTCAGGACCGCGTATTTATCGCTCTCAGAACCGAGCATCGCGCGGTAGCCGGCTTCTTCCAGCGCCGCGAGCCTTGCGTTCTCGTCTTGCGTCGCCGGTCGCCCCTTCACGGTACGCACGGTCGAGTCGCGAGCGACGACGACGGTGAGATCGCCGTAGGTAGCGGCCGAGTCGAGATAAAACCTGTGGCCGGGATGAAAGCCGTCGAAGGTGCCGAAGGCGATGGCTTTAGGCATACAGCTTTTTGATCAGCGCGACCATCGAGGTCGGCGTGAAACGCGTGCGTTTTTCCGTGGGCGCGACGAGATCGCCGTGCAAGAGCATGCGCTTCGAGTGATGCAAATACCACTCAAGGTTCGGTTCTGTCGCGCGCACGGTCTTCGCGAGCTTGGTGAGATCGAACTTCGACGACGGCGCGGCGCGCACGTGCAGATAGGCGCGTGTCGGGTGTTCGAGTACGATCAGCGCGTACCCGAGCTCGGCCGAAATCGTGCTGGCCATGCCGGGAAGCATCGTCGAACGCACGGCGACACCCTTTCCGAATTTTGTCGTGAAGGTTTTTCCGCCGCGGATCGCCTTCAGCGCGTCTTCGCGCTCGACGTACAGTTTCAAGAGCGCGTCCATCAAGACGAAGCCCCAACCCGTAGCGAGCAACGAGTCGCTGTTCGGAAGTCCGGCGATCGTCTGCAAAATTTTTGTGTCGTTGCGGAAATGTTGCGGTTCCCCGATACCCGCGCCCATGTCGCCACGGCGCACGTCATCGACAAGAACGGCCAGCGCGCGGCCTTCGGCGCCGCCCGGGAGTTTTCCTCGGCGCTTCAAATCTTTCCATACGAGGCTCGTGGCCGAATCTTTCACGTCGCCTTTGTGTTCGTCGTAGATACCGCGGCCGACGCCGACGCCGATTTCGTTGGCCGTAAGCCGTGCGCCGGCAGCGGACGTCGGGATGAAACGGAAATGCGCCAGTTTCAAAGAAGGCTCGAAACGTTTCAAAAGCCAAAGCGCCGCGACGTCGTCGCGGTGCGGAAAGAGGTGCGTTACCAAGGTTTTATGCGTTGTCGACATCGCCGTCTTGCGTCGCTTGTTCCGGACGCAGGGTCGGGAACAGGATGACTTCTTTGATCGAATGCGCGCCGGTCAGAAGCGCTGTCAGGCGATCGATACCCATGCCGAAACCGGCCGTAGGCGGCATGCCGTACTTGAGCGCTTCGACGAAGTCGGCGTCCGCGGGCATGGCCTCTTCAGAGCCGGCCTCTTTCTTTTGAGCTTCTTCGGCAAAACGTGCCTCCTGCTCGAGCGGATCGTTCAGCTCGTTGTACGCCTTGGTGACTTCGATGCCCTGCACGAGCAGTTGCACCGTGGCGATGCGGCCCGGCTCGTCCGGTTTGCGCTTGGCGAGAGGAATCATCTCCGCCGGGTAGTCGATGACGAACGCCGGTTGGACGATCTTCGGACGCACGTACGTCTTGTAGAGCGCGTCGACCAGCTCGCCGAAACCGTGCAAGTCCTTCGTGTCGACTTTCAAGTTTTTGTCGATCATCGCCGCTTTCAACGACGCCTCGTCTTTCACGGCTTCAAGATCGATGCCGGTCCCTTCTTTGACGAGATCGTAAAATTTCTTGCGCGGATACGGCGCGGTGAAGTCGAGCGTTACGCCGTCGCGTTCCACGGTCATCTTGCCGCCTTGCGTGGCCGCGACGATGCCGGAGACGAGACGCTCCGTCAGCGTCATCAAATCTTCGTAGGTCGCGTAGGCCCAGTAGAACTCGACCTGCGTGAATTCGGGATTGTGCTGAAAACTGATACCTTCGTTTCGGAAGCAGCGCGCGACTTCGAACACTTTTTCGAAACCGCCGACGACGAGACGCTTCAAGAACAGCTCCGGCGCGATGCGCAGCTGCAAATCGAGGTCGAGCGCGTTGTGGTGCGTCATGAACGGACGTGCCGCGGCGCCACCGGCTTGCGTTTGCAAAATCGGCGTCTAGACTTCCATGAATCCTTCACCGTGCAAAAAATCCCTGATCGTGCGGACGATCAAACTACGCGTGCGAAAAAGATTGCGGACGTCTTCGTTGGCGATGAGATCGAGATGGCGCTTGCGGTAGCGGACTTCGACGTCCGTCAGACCGTGCCATTTTTCCGGCAAGGGCAGGAGCGCTTTGGAAAGGATATTCCAGGTACGAACCTCGAGCGTTTTTTCGCCGCGCTTGGTCAGGAAGAGCACGCCTTCGGCTTCGATAAAGTCACCGTGATCGACGCTAGCGGTGAACGCCTCAAAGACGCTCGCGCCGACGATATCGGATTTGAAATGCAGTTGGAGTTTTCCCGACTCGTCGGCCAAGTCGACGAAAGCGGCGCCGCCGTGCACGCGCATAGCGCGGACGCGTCCGGCGAGCGTGATCGTTTTTTGCGCGGCGCTCCATGCGTCGAAATGCGCGGCCGCCTCTGCGGCGGTCGTCGTGCGATGCGAAGCGGCCGGGTACGGATCGACGCCATCTTCGCGCAGCTTCTTCGCTTTTTCCCGACGGACGATTTCTTCTTCAAGCATATCAGCAAGAGATATCCAGAATTTCGTAGTCGAGTTTGTTGCCGTTCGGCATGACGTTTTCAAAACGTTCACCTTTCTTGCGTCCTAGGAGCGCGATGCCGAGCGGAGATTCATTCGAGATTTTTCCGGACGTCGGATCGGACTCCCTGGCGCCGACGATGTGATATTCCTTTTCCTTTCCGCCCGCCTTGCAGCGCACGCGGCAGCCGACATTCACGACGTCAGTTGATGTCGGCGAAGAGACGACGGCATGCGCCAGGAAATCAGAAATTTCCATGATGCGTCCTTCGAGGAACGCCATGGCATCTTTCGCATCGTGGTACTCGGCGTTCTCGGAAAGATCGCCGAGCTCTTTGGCTTTGGCGATACGATCGGCAATTTCAAGACGACGGACGCTTTTGAGCTCATGGAGCTCAGCCCGCATCTTATCGAGACCTTCTTGTGTGGTGAGATACGACTTCATAAAACCCGGTCGCAAAGCGATCGTTTCAAGGCCATTATAGGCCTGTTGAAGTCGCAGCGTCAATCGGGCTCGGACGGGTCACAGGGGCCGTGTTTTTAGGCCGAAGCCAGGCCTCGATGATGTCCCGGGCGACCGGTACGGAGGAATGTGACCCTTCCCCGCCGGCCTCAACCAGGACCGCGACGACGATTTGGGGGTCGTCGTAGGGGGCAAAGCCGGCAAACCAGGCGTGGGTCGGCTTGTCGGAGCTCCACTGGGCCGTGCCGGTCTTGCCGGCAATCTGCGTGAAGGAGGTTTTGAGACTTTGCGCCGAACCGGCGAGGACGGTCTGCCGCATGCCTTGGCGTACCACGTCGATGACATCCTTCGGTACGACGTTCGTAGCCATCGGTTGGGGTGCGATTTTTTCAATCGTCTTTTCGGAGCGGATCTGTTTCACGACGTGCGGACGCACCAGCGTGCCGCCGTTCGCGAAGACCGCCGTCCACTCGGCGACTTGGAGCGGCGTTGCGAGCATGTCGCCCTGTCCGATCGCGACGTGATAGGTATCGCCGATGTACCAGACTTCGTCCTTCACGCGTTCCTTCCAGGCTTCATCCGGCACGAATCCGGCAGCCTCGCCGGGCAAGTCGATACCGAGTTTGGAACCGAGATTGAATTTCCGGTACCACGAAACGAGACGCGCGATGCCGAGGCCGTCGATCTTGTCCCAACCGCCGCCGACGGCGTAGAAAAAGGTGTTGACCGACTCGGCGATCGCTTTCGTCACGTTGGTGACGCCGTGGCCGCCGTTTTTCCAGTCAGGGAAGAACCAAGCGCCGAAGTGGATGCCGCCGGTCGAGAGGACGGTCGTGGCCGGCGTGACGACGTGTTCGGCGAGCGCTGCGGCGGCGACGATCGTTTTGATTGTCGAGCCTGGCGGAAAGGCGCCGGAGACGGCGCGCGGGTAGAGCGGCTGGTTCTTATCTTGCAAGAGCGCTTGATATTCCTTCGTGCTGATGCCGCGCGCGAAAATGTTGACGTCATACGAAGGCCAGCTGACGAGTGCGAGGATCTCGCCGGTTTTGGGATCCATGGCGACGGCCGCTCCCCTACCGAAACCGTTACGGGCGGCGGAATTCCTGAGCGACTGCTCGGCGACGGCCTGAAGTTTGGCATCGATCGACAATGTCAGGTCCATACCCTGGACCGGTTCGTCGGAAGCCAGCACTTTCTGTTCGCGGCCGAAGGCGTCGACTTCAATCTGTTTTTTTCCGTAGGTACCGCGCAGTTCTTTTTGATACGTCGTCTCCACGCCGGTCTTGCCGATGGCGTCGGTCGGCAGATAGCCTTCGTTTTTCAAACGCGCGTACTCGGCCTCGTTGATGCGGCCTTCATATCCGATCACGTGCGAAAGGCTCATGATCGGTTCGCTGGCGCCCTCCGGTTTCAAGAGGACTTCGCGTTTTGTGCCGGCCGCAAGCGCGACGCCTGAAAGACGTCCGCTTTGAATATCGAGGCGAAGCGCTTGTTCGTAGTCCAAATGTTCTTTGATCGGAACCGGCGACGCCAAGTTCGCCGGATAATTGCGCAAACTTTTTTCGACGTCGACGGGCGTGACGCTGACAGCTTCGGCGATCTGAACAATCAGATTTTCGCGCTCCTTCGGATCGCGCGGCAGGTCGGCCGGCGTGACGGTCAACGTGAAATCGGGAACGTTGCGCACGAGCAGCGTGCCGTTGCGGTCGTAGATGACGCCGCGTTCGGCCGGGATCGCCGCGATGCGCAAACGGTTACCTTCAGCTTGGGCGCGATAGGTTCCGCCTTTGACGAGGTCGAGATAGCCTGCGCGCGCGAAGAGCGTGCCGAGCATCATGAAGAAGACGACGAAGCACGCCGTGAGTTTGCGCGACGAAAGCGACGGGCCAATATAGCTGTGATGGCCGAGCGGTTGTTCGTCCAAGGCTTCGCCGACGGGGCCTCCCGCGGTTTCGTCGATCGTGGGGATGCCTTGATCGATGCCGCCGTAGCCGACGCCTTCAACGTCAGGAAAAAGCGTGCGGGGCATGTGAGAGGAATGTTTTGCGGAAACGCCGCTGGATGAGGTTTTCAAGACCGATCAAGAGAAGCAGAGCGGCTCCGTCGACCAGTCCTTGGCGGACGGGAGCGAACAGGGCTGCCGAAGAAAGATCGACCAGGACGGGTACTCCGCCGAAGAGGACGTTCATGCCGTCGATGGCGGCGAGCGCGAACCAGTGCGTGACGGCGGCGACCGCGCCAAGCAGAAAGAGCGCCAAGGCGTTCGTGTTGGTCATGACGCGCTGGAAAAGGTAACGCGCGACGAAAAACGTGGCGAACAAGGAAGCGATTTCAGAACCGAAACCCAGAAGACCGTGCAGATCAAGAAAAAAACCGCCGATGAGCGCCCAGCCGATGGCGAGGAGCGGCCGATCGCGCACGACACCGTACGTGATCGCGACAATCGGAAAGGACAGCGCCGAAAGCGGAAAAGACACCTGCGAAAAAAAACTGATCTGCAAGACGGCGGTACACGCGGCCAGCGCGGCGTAAAACAATCCTTTCCACATAGACTTACGGAAACGGAATTGCGACGACGTCGAGGCGATCGAGCGCGATCGGCTGCGAGACGATCGCCGTCTTGAACGGGCTCTTCTCTTGCGTCTGGACGTCGGTAACGCGTCCGATCAAAAGTCCGCGCGGCGTGA
>CAZKMF010000062.1:0-2625 GCA_964553975.1 uncultured Gammaproteobacteria bacterium
TGCCTGCGGTGGCGAGCTGCTCGAGCACAAGCTGCACGCCGGCGTCATGACCAGCTACAAGGTGTTGAACGGCATCAAGACGTCTTGGTCCTCGATCTGGCCGAAGCCGGAGGAGATCGTCGACATCTTCGTCTTCGACCCGTGCGTCATGAACGTGCTCCACTACGCCGACTACGACGACAAGGATCGTGATCTCGCCGGCACGCTCATGCGCGTCGCCGAGCTCGGCGGTCCGTATCTCCACGCGCTCCAGCTCGACATGCCCTGGCCGGACGTCGCAGCGCTCAAGAAGTTCGAGAAGCGGCGCCCGCCCGTCTATGTCATCCTGCAAGTCGGTGAAGTCGCGATCAAGCGCGCCGGCGGTGACGTGAACGAGGTCGTCGATCGCTTGCAGGCCTACAGCAGCGCGATCGACAGCGTCCTGCTCGACCTCAGCATGGGGCGCGGCAAGCAGATGAACGCCGCACTCCTGCGTCCGTTCATCCGCGCCTTCCGCGCTCGTCTGCCCCACCTCGGCATTACCGTCGCCGGCGGCCTCGGCCCCGACACGCTCCACCTCGTCGCACCGCTCATCCAGGAGTTCCCGTCGATCTCGATCGACGCCCAAGGACAACTCCGCGTCAGCGGCTCCTCGAAGGATCCGATCGATCGCGACCGCTCCGAACGCTACCTGCAAGGCGCGATCGAGCTCTACCTCGCGACCATCCCGGACGGCGCGCCGATCTGAGACGACTCGTTGAGACACAGAAAGGATTGAACAATCCTTTCTTTTTTAAATGGCAAAAACGACCCTTTCGGATCGTTTTTACATGGCGGAGAGAGTGAGATTCGAACTCACGAGACCCTTGTGAGGTCTAACGGTTTTCGAGACCGTCGCCTTCAACCACTCAGCCATCTCTCCATGGTTGACGTGCCGAAATGTAGCACGCGTGCCTGCCTTTGTAAAGAAAAGACCCCCTCATGGGAGTCAGTTGGGTCGACGGGCAAGCTCCTTGTCGAACTCGGTGCTGAAGCGCACCGTGTCCTCGGGCGAAAGCTCGCCGAGCTGCTGGCGCCTGGTGATACCCCAACGCGCGCACACGCGTGCGAGCGCGGCTTGCCGATGCGTGACCTCGTCGAGGTGCGCGGCGCGGCAGAGGTACAAGTGATTGAAACCGTCGGTGAACGGCACAAGCTCTTCGGGCCGATCGAACTGGCTTCGATAGACCATGAGCAGCGCCGGGTTTCGAATCGGCATCATGACGTTCGGGCTCGTGAACGTGGCGTCGACCGATCGCTGAAAGAGTCGATCGGAAAGATCGTACGGCACGCGTTCGCGGCGACCGTCCGAGAGGAACGCACCCTTGTACGCCCGCATCTTCTTGTCGACGGCGGCGATGCACGCACGTGCGTTCTCGGCGCTCAGCTCGGCATCCCAGACCACGCCGTTGCCGTCGCCATCGAGCGGAATCACGTACGGCGCGGTGCTGACGACTTCATCATGCCGGGCCATGACCCACATCTGCCGCGCTCCGAAGATGGCGGAAACGACAGCGTACATGGGAACAGGGTCGGTGACGGCGATGAACAGGTGCGGTCCTTCCGGAACCACCCTGCCGAAACGCCGGACGAGGTCGAACAGATCGTCGATCAAAGCAAGCGTCACATCCTTCGGCGCGGATGGCATGGGAGGGCCTCCTGAAAAGGTGCTCTTCAAGAAGTACGTTTTTTCGTGTAGAAAGTCAATTCTGGTATACTTTCATATATTCCACCTATGAAGATCCGAAAAGCCATCCTGCCTGTCGCCGGCATGGGAACCCGTTTCCTGCCTGCCACGAAAGCGCAGCCGAAAGAGATGCTGACGCTCGTTGATAAACCGGTGATCCAGTACGTCGTCGAAGAAGCTGTCGCCTCCGGCATCGAGGAAATCATTTTCGTGACGAGTCTCACGAAGCGCGCCATCGAAGACCACTTCGACCGCAACTTCGAACTTGAAACGCGCCTCCGCCAGAAGGACAAGAAGGAGGACATCGCCATGCTCGATCGCATCACCGGTCTGGCCAAATTCGCCTTCGTGCGCCAAGCAGCGCCGCTCGGCGACGGTCATGCCATCCTCTCGGCGCTGCCGTTCGTCGATGCGCACGAACCGGTCGCCGTCCTCTTCGGAGACAACGTCTTCGACTCCAAGATTCCCGCGACGGCCCAGTTGATCTCCGCCTACGAACGCTACAACGACCCGGTCATCGGCCTTTACGACGTCGGCAAGAAAAACGTCTCGCGCTACGGCATCGCAAGCGGCGTCATGGTCTCGAAGGACGTCATGGAGCTCAAAGGCTTCGTTGAAAAACCCGCTGAACACGAAGCGCCTTCCACCTTTGCCGCCATGGGCCGCTATGTCATCACCCCGGAAATCATGGAGATCCTGAAGACGCAAAAGCCCGGTAAAGACGGGGAAATCCGCCTCGCGGACGCCTTCATCACCCACGTATCGCGCAACGCGCCGCTCTACGGAAAGATCGCGGACACGACCTGGTACGACTGCGGCGACAAACAATCGTTCATGCTCGCCAACGTGGCGCTCGGCCTCAAAGACCCCCGCTTCGGGAAAAGCCTGAAGAAAGAGCTCAAGAAACTTCTTTCGTAATC
>CAZKMF010000063.1:0-3041 GCA_964553975.1 uncultured Gammaproteobacteria bacterium
CCGTCCGGCTCGGTGCAGCCGGTGGTCTGGGTGCAGTTGGTGTCGTCGCTGCCGCAGGCGGCTGCGATGGACGCGATGGTGATGAACGCGATCGTGAGGGTGAAAGAGCGCATCGGAACCTCCGTAGGTTGTTTGTCTCTGTCGCCCCCGTAGGGGCAGTTTTGCCCCGTCATGGGTATGGCCAAACGCTATCACCTTTTTGTGTTTTTGTCAATATTGGCGGCTAACGTGATGCAATAACAAAAAGCGCATCGGACGGTGGTGTCCGATGCGGAAGGGTGTGGTTGGTTCAGAGGCACTCGCGGATGGCGCAGGCGTCGGCGACGTCCTTGTCCGTCCAGGTCATGCTCTCTGGTCTCGAGACGCCGTTCTCGCCCGATCCTTCCGGCGCGTGATCGCGACCGAAGGCGTGACCGAACTCGTGCGCGACGATGTCTTGCATCTGCCAGGTGCAGGGCCAGCCTTCCGGCGTCCCTGGGATGTGACAGCTGCCGTCGGGACTGCTGCTGAAGAGCACGATGTCGTCGTTCTCGTCGAACAGTCCTCCCTTGTGCTGCTTCACCTTGTACTCGTCCCAGAGATCGCGACCATAGGTGGTCGGATAGTTCTCGTAGACGAGGTAGATGCAGTGGCGGCCATCGCCGATGGCGCTTTCGTCGTAGGCGGCGGCGTCGGGGATCTCGCCGGCGAGCCGGAGCGGCTTCGCGCCTGTCTTGAGCGTGATCTTGGAGTTGATGTCCGCAATCGCGTCGTCGACCTGCTCGATCTGCTCGGGTTGCCAGGTACCGCAGAGATAGACGTCGGCGGTGCGGCCTTCGCGGATCTCCGTGTAGCCATTCTTGCAGCCAGCCGAGAGCGCGCAGGCGCACAGGATCATGATGGTGAACTTCATGAGAACCTCCCGGCCGGTATGGCCTTGTGATGTGTTGGTGGTGTGGGTGAAAGGACGCGCCCCGCTTGGGGTCGATGCCTCAATATACACGAAAAGACGGCATTTGTCAATCTTGCGAAGCCGAGCGACATCTAGTAAATTGCCGCTATGACCACCAACGAAATCCGCTCGAAATTTCTCTCCTTCTTCAAGGAGAAGGAGCACGCCATTATTCCTTCGGCCTCCGTCATTCCGGAAAATGACCCGACGGTGCTTTTTACGACCGCCGGCATGCATCCGCTCGTTCCGTACCTGCTCGGCGAACCGCATCCGGCCGGCAAACGGTTAGCCGACGTGCAGAAGTGCGTGCGCACGGGTGATATTGATGAAGTCGGCGACAACCGCCACCTCACGTTTTTCGAAATGCTCGGCAACTGGTCGCTCGGCGATTACTTCAAACGCGAAGCGATCACCTGGTCGTTCGAGTTTCTCACTTCGCCGCGTTGGTTGAATCTTGATCCCGGACGCATTTACGTGACTGTCTTCGAAGGCGACGCCGACGCGCCGCGTGACTTGGAATCGGTCGCTATTTGGCAGGATGCCTATCAGTCGCGCGGCATCGAAGCGCGTTTCAACGAACGCATCTTCGCTTATCCGAAAGAAAAGAACTGGTGGGGCCCCGCCGGCATGACCGGCCCGTGCGGTCCCGACACCGAAATTTTTTACGACACCGGTCGTCCGCACGACATGCGCTACGGCGCCGAGTGTCATCCGAACTGCGACTGCGGACGCTTCGTCGAAATCTGGAACAACGTCTTCATGGAGTACAACAAAACTCCCGAAGCCACCTTCGAGCCGCTCGCGCAGAAAAACGTCGACACCGGTATGGGCCTCGAGCGCGTCACCGCAATGCTGCAAGGCAAGTCGACCGTCTTCGAGACGGAAAATTTCCAAGCGCTTCTCTCAACCGTCGGCGCGATCTCCAATAAGACGTACGCCGCACATGAAGAAGACGATCGCGCGATGCGTATCATTGTCGACCATATTCGCACCGCCACCTTCATGATCGGCGACCCGCGCGGCATCACGCCGTCGAACGTCGATCAGGGGTACATTCTTCGCCGTCTCATCCGCCGCGCCGTGCGCTACGGCCGCCAACTCGGTATTGAAGGCTTTTTCACTTCGAAAATCGCCGAGAAAGTTATCGAACTCTTCCGCGACGCCTATCCGGAGCTTGAAAAGCACCGCGACCGCATCATTGGCGAACTCGACGCCGAAGAAGACAAATTCATGCGCACGCTGCAAAACGGCTTGCGCGAAGTCGAGAAGGTCAAAGCGCAGTTCGAAGCCTCGCCGTTCATTCCGGGCGAAACGGCATTTTATTTGTACGAATCGTTCGGCTTCCCGAAGGAACTGACGGAAGAAACGATCGGCAAAAAAGTCGATGAAGCGGAATGGGAAAAAGCGATGAAGGCGCACCAAGATTTGTCGCGCCAAGGCGCCGAGAAAAAATTCAAAGGCGGCCTCGCCGACCATTCGTGGGAAACGACGCGTCTCCACACTGCCACACACTTGCTGCACAAGGCGCTGCGTACGGTGCTCGGCGCACACGTCGAACAGAAAGGTTCCAATATCACCGCCGAACGCCTGCGTTTCGATTTTTCGCACCCGACGAAAATGACGCCGGAAGAAATCAAGAAGACGGAAGACTTGGTCAACGAAGCGATCGCGCGCGACTTGCCCGTGCACTTCCAAGAAATGACGGTCGATGAAGCCAAGAGCGGGGGAGCGATCGGGCTCTTCGAAGATCGCTACGGCGACAAAGTGAAAGTCTACGTCGTCGGCGATTACTCCAAGGAAATCTGCGGCGGCCCGCACGTGCGCCACACCGCGCAGGTTGGACGTTTCAAGATCCAAAAAGAAGAAGCCTCGTCTTCGGGTATTCGCCGCATCAAGGCCGTCGTCGAAGGCGTTCTTCCCGACGGAGCCACCGCTACCGCCGCCGAAACCGAGCCGGCTGGGCCCAAGGAATGATATGAAGACCTATCTCGTCACTGGCGCCGCCGGATTCATCGGCTTTCATACCGCCACGCGTTTGCTCGATCGCGGCGATGCCGTTATCGGCCTCGACAACCTGAATAACTACTACGACGTTTCCCTGAAGGAAGCG
>CAZKMF010000064.1:0-1856 GCA_964553975.1 uncultured Gammaproteobacteria bacterium
GACCAAGTTCGGCGCCCGCGTGGTTGATGGCGGCATGCCGGGCCCTGGCCGCAACCGCGGCGCCGAGGCGGCGAAAGGCGACCTCCTTTTGTTTCTTGACGCCGATGTCGTGTTGCCTGACGTTGAATGGCTCGGACGGAAGATTGCGCAGTTTGAAGAACGCGATTTGGACGCGGGCACGTGCCTCGTGAAACCCCTGAGCGGCAAGCTGATCGATCTCTTTTCGCACAATGTGTTCAACGCGCACATGATGGCGACGCAATTCCTCATGGCGCACGCGCCGGGTTTCTGCATTTTCGCCCGCAAAACGCTTCACGAGCGTATCGGCGGTTTCGACGAGTCGATCAAGCTCGCCGAAGATCATGACTACGTGCAGCGCGCGCACCATGTCGGAAAATTCCGCGTCTTGCACGGTTCGCGCATTCGCGTGTCCGTCCGCCGATTCGAACGCGACGGCCGTTTCTCCATTTTCGGCAAATATCTTTTGGCGGAGCTGCACTTGCTGACGCGCGGGCAGATCCGCAACGATCGTTTCGAATACACGTTCGGGTATGCAAAAGACGATCGCGCCAAAGACCTCACCTAGGATCGCGTTCGCCTGTTTGTTCGCCGTCGCGCTCCTCGGCGCGTTTTTCATTTGGAGAAGCAATGTCGAGGAGCCGCGCGTGAGTCCGACGTGCCCGGATATAACACGGTATTCGTATTTCAGCACCGCCGACGTGTTCGATGCGGGGTACAAGGCAGCGATACGACAGAAGCCAGCCTTGCGCGTCAAAGGCATTCTCGTGCCGCACCATCTTTTGGCGGCGCCGCTCATTGCCGAGGCGTTTGAAACAATCGCGACGAAGCGCGAAGTACCCGTCGTGCTCGTGAGTCCTGATCATTTTTCTGCCGGCAAGGCGCCGATCGTCACGACGGCGGCCGCGTGGCGCACTCCCTACGGTCGGCTCGCGAGCGATTGCGACGGCGTCGAGCGATTGGCGCGATCAGGCGCCGTTGTTGTCGATGATTTGCCGTTTAAGAAAGAGCACGGCGTTTCGGGACTCGTACCCTTCGTAAAAAAATCGTTGCCAAACGCGCGGATCGTGCCGCTGCTTGTAAAAGACACGGCGACGTATGTGGATTTGGAAAAAGCTCTGACCGCGCTGCATGACGTTTTTGGCGCACGCATGGTTATCGTCGCTTCGTTCGATTTCTCCCATGAAATGACGGACACGGTCGCGGAATTCCATGATCGCAAAAGCTTGGCAATCGTCGAAACGTTCGATGATGCTGGCGCGAGAGCGCTGGATATCGATTCGGTACCGGGCTTACGTCTTAGTATGCGCGCGCTTGAACGCGTCGGAGCGGTGCGGTTCACACGGCTCTCCCACACGAATTCATCGCGTCTTATGAAACGACCCGATCAGTCTGACGTGACGAGCTATCTGACCGGAACTTTTTCGATCGGAAAAAAACACACAAACGACGATCTGACATTGCTTGCCTTCGGCGACATGATGCTGGCACGCGGCGTCGAGGCGATGCTGCGTCGAGACGGGCTGTCGTATCCTTTTGAAGGTGTTCCGCGCCTCTTTAAAGGAAGTGATCTCGTGACTGCCAATGCGGAGGGCGTCTTTTTCGACGCGGCGGAGGCCCAGAAACCGGTAGCTCCGGATGATCTGCGTTTTCCGTTCGAACCGAGCCTACTGCCGATCCTGCGACGTCTCGGTTTCACGCATCTCGGACTCGCGAACAACCACGCGCTGAATTTTGGAAACGAGGCGCTTGTCGCTTCACGAGCGTTGATGCGTAAGGAAGGGATCGAAACGTTCGGCGATCCGACGAATGCGGGCGAGATCGCAATCACGACGGAC
>CAZKMF010000065.1:0-2196 GCA_964553975.1 uncultured Gammaproteobacteria bacterium
CCTGATCCATTTCTCTTGCCATACCTTCTGTAACGCGGTGATTAGCAGGTTCAGTGGCGACTGCCGACCTCCTCAGTCTCCATCCACATGCTATCAAAAAACGGGGGTATCGTCAAAGAAAAAGACCCCATCAATCGTCGAGGATGGGGTCGGGAACGGAGATTTCCGTCAGAAAGCGATCGAGTTCACGCAGGATTTTCTGGCGCCGACGCGCGAGCGCGAGACGGTCGAAGCCGAGCACCGTCTCCTCGCTGACGAGCGACTTACGGCGGTCTTCGAGCGACTGAGGCGTCCACTCGAAGTCGTCTTCGCTCGGGCGCAGACGGACGCGCTTCCAGAGCGCGGCCTCGTCCGCCCAGGCGTTGAATCGAGCGTTCCACGTCGTCGCTTCCGCGTTCCATTCGCGCATGCGCTTGTGGAGCGCGTCCTCCAGTTCGGCCGTTCGCGCGCTCGCGCCTTCCGGCAAGGCACGCCTGAGGGATTGGCGCGAGAGCCGCACGAAGGTGACCGACGCCCCAAGGCTTGAAGCCGCGGCGACGGCGAGATAGAGGAGGTGGATCACCGGCGGCATGTACGGGATGAACGAGAGAAGCCCGAAGGTGATTGCGACGCACAGGAAGAAGTACAGATCACTGCGTCGGGCGGCGATGTCGTTCTTGTAGACGACGAGCTCCAGACCGCCAGCCTTCGGCACGTTTCCAAACGGGAAGAGTTCAAGGCGCTGCATGGAAACCTCCGCGTGTGGGGCTTCCTTCACCCTAGTGCACCGTTCAAAGTATCGTCAAACGAAAACCCCCTCCGACGTACGTCGGAGGGGGTGGTTCGTTACTTTTCCTCGGCGGTGACTTTGTGGGTCGGGTGCGCCTTGGTTTTTTCGCTTTCGATCGCTTTGAGATCGACGAGCATGTTATGGACGGTCGCGGACGGCTGAGCGCCCTTCGACATCCAGTACTTCACGCGCTCGAGGTCGAACGCGACTTTTTTCGGCTTGGCGAGAGGATCGTACGTACCGAGCTGCTCGAGCACCTTGCCCCACGGGTCGCGGGTTTTTTCGGTGACGATCAGGCGATAGGACGGCATCTTCTTCTTGCCGACGCGGGACAGGCGGATGGACAACATTGCGTTTTGAGATAAAGCGTTTGAGAAACGCGGGGTGAGAGCTTCCCGCGGTTCTGCAGCGCGAACGGGGGTACTATAGGGGATACAGGCTCGGTCGTCAAGACGCCTTGTTCGTAAACGATTGTCCGCGCGCTTCCCTTGACGCACCGTCATTTTCGTGGGAAGAAAACGGTGTCCAGCCATAGGAGGTTCCTTTGTCCGATCATTCTCACCAGACGCCGGACTCGAAGATCGAAGCAACGCCGCTCGCGCGCCGTCTGCGCGAAGTCGGCTTCATCGTGGATGACGCCTGCCTCGAACCGACGCCCGAACGGCTCGGTCACGTGCACCTGCACGACAGCGACGCCTGCGCGAAGACGTACTGTCATCCGTGCGTGAAGCCGCTGTACATTCTGTCCGAAGTGGTTCCCAACGAACCGGAGTGCGAACACGAGAGTGAGGTCGATGCGAACGACCTCTGCCTCGTCTGCGCGCACTGTGGCGTCGTGTACGACAACAACCTCATGCGGGACGACAGTGGCGTGCTCTGCCATCTCGTTGTCGAGGGCAAGAATCTGCTCGAAGCGCTCAGCGTGTTCGACGGTGTTCCCTCGGAGGGGCGCGAGCACGTTGCGATCGCGCGCAGTCTCGATGCGCAAGAGGCTCTGCTGAAGCAGGGTCTCGAGTCGATCGCTCAGCTTCGCAGCAAGCTCGCGAGCGGCGAGTTGCTGGCGAAGCCGGTCAAGAAGAAGTCGCGCGGCGCGCTCAGCCTCGTTGCCCCCGCCTCGCCGTCCAACGACCAGGACCCCAAGCCGCCCGCTGCCTGACCGACCCCGCGTTACGCGCCGGTCGGTTTTTCATTTGAGACGTCTTGACGAAAACCACTTTTTGCGTTAAAGCGTATCTATCCTTTTTGACGTCCGCCCGAGGCGAAAAACGTTCGCCAGCGTCAAAAAACAGGAAAGCGAGGATCTCGTGAACGAGATACCGATTACTGACATCGCGGTCGGCGTCATCGTCGCGTTCGCGATCGTCGTCTACGTACTCATGCGCGCGGCGCTCCGAGATCGTCGGCCGCGCGATGACGAGAAACACGTC
>CAZKMF010000066.1:0-1942 GCA_964553975.1 uncultured Gammaproteobacteria bacterium
TCTTGATCGTCGTCACGTCTCCGGTCATGCTGCTTACCGCAATTGCCGTCGCCCTTGAATCGCGCGGTCCGGTGATTTTCCGCAACCAACGCGTCGGCCTCGAAGGCCGCGCCTTCCGCGTTTATAAGTTCCGCTCGATGCGCGCGGACGTTTCAGTCGGCGAGCAATTCGGCGATCAACGTGCCGCGCTTGAGCTCGAGAAAAAATTGATTGAAGAACGCGGCATCAAAGAAGGTCCCGTCTACAAGATCAAGGATGACCCACGCGTCACGCGCGTCGGCCGCTTCATCCGCCGCTTCTCGATCGACGAACTCCCCCAATTTTTCAACGTTTTGAAAGGCGACATGAGCTTGATCGGCCCGCGTCCGCACCAGCCGCGCGAAGTCGAGAAGTACCAGCGTCATCACAAACGCGTCTTGATGATTCGTCCCGGCATCACCGGTCTGGCGCAGGTCTCCGGCCGCTCCGATCTCGCCTTTGAAGACGAAATTCGTCTCGATACGTTCTACATCGAAAACTGGACGCCGCTCATGGATTTGGCGATTCTTTTAAAGACTCCGCTCGTCGTGTTTGCCAAGAAGGGCGCGTACTAGCCGGAATACGCTCGATCGAGTTGCAAAAACTCGCAAAATAGGGCTATCTGGAGTCATGAAAGTCGCTTTGGTGCACGATCATCTCGTCCAGGACGGAGGGGCCGAAAAGGTCCTTTTGGCGCTCCAGGAAATTTTTCCGAACGCTCCGACGTTTACCCTGCTCTACGACCCGAAACGCGTGAGTAAGGATTTTTTGGGCAAGGACATTCGCACCTCCTTTTTGCAGAAACTCCCGTTCGGTTTGAAGAAGTACCAGTGGTTCCTGCCGCTCATGCCAGCAGCGACCGAAAGTCACGATCTGTCTGAATTTGATGTTGTCATTTCAAGCTCGAGTGCCTTCGCAAAAGGTGTCATTACCAAACCGGGGACGCTGCATATTTGCTACTGCCACACCCCAACGCGCTATCTTTGGAGCGACACGCATAGTTACGTGCAGGAACTGAACGCGAACCGACTGACCAAAGCGCTCCTACCGATTCTTCTCAACAAGCTGCGCCTCTGGGACCGCCTTTCATCGGAGCGCGTCGATCGCTTCATCGCCAACTCGCGCACCGTTGCCGAGCGTATCCGCAAATACTACAACCGCGATTCCGACATCATCTATCCCCCGGTCGAGACGGAGAAATTTTCCGTTTCGGAAAAGCCGGGAACGTACTATCTCGCCGGCGGACGCCTTGTCTCCTATAAGAGGTTTGATCTCATCATCCAGGCATTCAACCGCCTGGGATTGCCGCTTAAGATTTTTGGCAGTGGCCCTCTCGCCGACACGTACAGGAATGAAGCGCGCTCGAACATCGAATTCGTCGGCAAGGTCAGCGACGCCGAAAAAGCGGCGTTGTACCGCGGCGCGATCGCTTTCATTCATCCGCAGGAGGAAGATTTCGGCATCACCGCGCTTGAATCCATGGCGGCAGGCCGTCCGGTCATCGCGTATGGCCGCGGCGGGGCGCTTGAAACCGTCGTCCCCGGCGTGACGGGCGAATTCTTCCAAGATCAGGAATGGGAAGATCTCGCGGCGACGATTATTCGTTTTGACGCTTCGGCATACGATCCAAAAACGATCCGCGCGCACGCGGAAGCGTTTGACAGTAAAGTCTTCAAACGACGCATTGCCGTCTTCGTCTCTGAAGCTTGGAAGGCGCATACGTCTTCAGGCGCACTAGAAAAAGAGAAACGCGCCGAACGTTCCATTCAACTTGCCAACGTATGAAACAGCACATGCTCCGTTTCTTCTCGAAACCGTCACAGGCGATTTTCGCCACCGCTGTCGCTTTCGCGCTTCTGTTTGGGGCTGTCGCGATGATCCTGCCTCCCCGCGTAAGCGTCTCCATGTCCTTCACGGTCGCGCA
>CAZKMF010000067.1:0-23392 GCA_964553975.1 uncultured Gammaproteobacteria bacterium
TAATAGCCCGTGTAGTCCTTGCCGGTGAAGGCGTTGTAATCGGCGCCGACGGAATCAAGGTCGCGGCTGATATCCATCGTGTTCGGGCTCCGTTCGGTGCCTTTGAACATCATGTGCTCGACGAAATGCGAAGCGCCGGCGAGTTATTCGTTCTCGTAGCGGCTGCCGATCTCGAACAACACGAGGACCGTGGCAGCCTGCGTGTCGCGCGAAGGTACGAGGATGACCCGCGTACCGTTCTTCAGTTTTGTCGTTTGGTACAAAGACATGCTAGAAGCCGAGTTTGGAGGCGAGATACGCTTCCAGTTCGTCGATCTTCACGCGTTCCTGTTGCATCGTGTCGCGATCGCGAACGGTGACGGCCTGATCGTTCAACGTGTCGAAGTCGTAGGTGATGCAGTACGGCGTGCCGATTTCGTCCTGGCGGCGGTAGCGCTTGCCAATGGATTGCGTTTCGTCGTAGTCGGTCGTCCAGCGCTGGCGGAGCTTGGAAGCCAGAGCGCGCGCCGGAACGGAAAGCTCGTCTTTCTTCGAAAGCGGCAGCATGGCGATTTTGAACGGCGCGAGCGCTTTCGGGAAACGCATAACGACGCGCAAGTCCGTCTCCCCTTCTTCGGCGGTGCGGGCCTGTTCTTCGTGATAGGCCTCGAGCATGACGACGAGCAAGGTGCGATCGACGCCGAGCGACGGCTCGATGACGTGCGGCAGATATTTTTCTCCGGATTCCGGATCGGTGTAGCGCAAATCGACGCCACTCTTTTCCTGATGGCACTTCAAGTCGTAGTCGCCGCGATACGCGAGACCATACAGTTCCTTAAGGCCGAACGGATATTGGTATTCAACATCGACCGTGCGCTTCGAATAATGCGCGCGCTCGCCGTCTTCAATTTCATGGAAGACAAGATGCGACGGATCGACGCCGCAAAAATCGAGCCAAGCCTTCATTTCCGTCAGCCAGGATTCAAAATGTTTCTCCCATTCCGTTTCCTTCACGAAGTACTCGACTTCCATCTGTTCGAATTCGCGCGTGCGGAAGATGAAGTTGCCCGGCGTGATTTCGTTGCGGAACGCCTTGCCGACCTGGGCGATGCCGAACGGCACGCGCTTGCGGCTCGTTTCCTGCACCTGTTTGAAGTCGGCGAACATCGCCTGAGCGGTTTCAGGACGGAAATACACGACCGCCGCGGCGTCTTCTTTGGCGCCGAGGAAGGTCTTGAGCATCATGTTGAACTGGGCCGGTTCGGTGAACGCGCCTTTCCGACCGCACGTCGGGCAGGCGGCGTTTAAGTCGATCTGGTCGGCGCGGAAACGCGAGTGGCAGCCGGTGCACTCGGTGAGCGGATCGGTGAAATGGGCGAGGTGGCCGGAAGCCTCCCACACCTTAGGATTCATGATCAGGGCGGCGTCGATGCCGACCATGTCGTCGCGTGACGTCACGAAACGCTTCCACCACGCGTCTTTGATGTTCTTTTTGAGTTCGGAACCCAGCGGGCCGTAATCCCAGGAGTTGGCTAAGCCGCCGTAAATGTCGGATCCGGGGAAAATGAAACCGCGCCGTTTCGCCAAGGAAACCAGTTTTTCCATTTCGATCATATGCCGCAGCCTATCACGGCGCCGGTTTCAGTTCAATATCGTTCGCGATGAACGCAGGCTCCTTGGCCGAGGTGAAATCGATGACCTCCGTGCGGGCCTGGGCATAACCGGCACGCTCGGCCGTGAGGAAGTAGCGGTTTTGACCGGCAAGGAAGGCGTAGCGGCCGCGCGCGTCCGTTACCTGGGCTTCGAGTACTTTATTGTAGGCCGACTCGACAATGCGGACGACGGCTTGTTTGACCGGCTGACCGTTCGTGTCCCTGATCGTGCCCCAGCTCTTAGGACGCTTCGGCGCAGCCAAACGTATGAAGAGGAACGTGAAGGCGAGCTGGAAGAGAATAGCCACCACCTGCTCCCAGCGCGGGGAGACGGCATAACTCGCAATCGCGAATCCAGGACCAATCGAAGCAATCGCCCATTGGAAACGGAAACGCGAAGCGGAAGCGATTACAAGATTATTACCGCGCAGATCGCCCGCCGGTTCCAATGGAATATTTTTCGCAATGACGCCTTCGGTCGTCGTGATCGGTCCACCGACGTGCAGATCGGAGAAGGGGCCGTCAGAAATACCGGTCAACGCGCGGAGCGGTGGGAAATCGAATCCAGGTTTGCGCACCTCGATCGTGTAGGTGCCCGGCGGCGGCAAGAACATGTAACGGCCGAACCGGTCGGTCACGCGCGTCGCGATCGCTTTCTGTCCGGTCGCGTCGAGCAAACGCACCGTCGCGAGGTCGACGGGCACTTTCGTGCCGACGTTATAAATCGTGCCGTAGCCTTTTCGCTTGCGCCGATCGAGGAGCGAGATCGGCTGCGTGAGCAGGAACATCGCGTAACGCGCCAAGCCTCCGAATCCGACGGCGGACGTCGTCGTGACGGCGGCAAGCCCCGTCGCTGCCGGCGTAAGCGCGACGGCGTTCGTGATCTGCACCGTTTCGCTCGCGCGCACGGCTTTGACGCCTTCGCGCGCGTTCTCGGTCAACGTACCAAGTACGGGAACATCTTTTGTTGCCGAAACGAGCGCGTCGAGGACGGGCGTTTCAGTTACAAGCGCAGACGGACGCGCGATCCATTCGATCGGCGCTAAGGCGTTTTGCGTTTCAGGCACGAAAGCTTCCGTGTTGACCGGCACGATCTCTCCCGTGCCACTTTCGGAGGGCGGAGTGATCTCAGTACCCGGTCCAGGCAAGGGGGCGGACGGCGGCGTTACCGACGGAACGGAAGTCGGCGGAACGGACGGCACGACGGGCGTCACGGGCGTGGACGGCGGAACAGGAACTCCCACAGGCGCGGAAATCGGAGGCACGGGTTCGCTCGGCGGCACAACGACCGGTTTCGGAACGACAGTCACTCCGACATCCATGTTTTGCTCCAGCATGAGCGTCGTAAGGCCGTCTGCGGAAATAACGACTTGGTTATGAAGCGTTTTCGCTCCCGGCAGCACGCGGACACGTACGCCGACGTAGCGATGACCGGCGGCGGGAATCGAACCGAGCGCGAATGTCGCGGTGCGCGTCGGAAGTTCGAACCGAGCCGCGTCGGCGTCGTCCTGATCCGTCAGTGCTACGCCATCAAGCGAGAGCGAAGAAACTTCGTATGAGGTGCCGGGGGGTATAACGTCCGTCAAAAGAACGTTTCGTGCCTCCGTACCGCCGTCATTCGTAATATCAACGCGATACGTCAAGACGCTGCCGGTTTTCGCGGCAGGCTGCTTGTCGGGAAATTCCATCGTCGCCACGCCGACACCGACGCGCACTACAGCGTTCAGCAACGCCGGCTTTGCAGGTTCCGCAGGCACGACAGGCGTTGACGTCGCGGAATCGACGGATGGTGTGGAAGTCGATGACTCCGGAGCACCGACGGGTGGCGTCGGATTCGTTACCGGCGTCGACGTCGAGGAACCGCCAAAAATTGAGAATGAAGCGTTGCTGATGTCAGCCGCGAGAATCGCGCCGCCACCACCGAGCGCCTGAGCTCTCAGCAGCACTGAAGGAGCCGTCACGTCGGGCGTCGTCCAGGCGTAAAAACCAGTTCCAGGATTCGCCGTCGACGTAATTGTCGTATATGTCGCGCCGGAGTCGATCGAGTACGCGAGGCGCACGTTCTGCACTTGAATACCTTGCACGGTCCAAAACACATTGTAAACCGAACCTGCGCGAATCTGTTCGCCGCCGTTCGGCAAACCCAAATCGATGGCCGGCTGCGGATTACCTCCACCGCCGCCTCCCCCACCGCTTGCCGCCGCGGTGATGGTGAAGTTCGCGTTCGAGGTATCACTGGCCAGAAGCACATTGTTCGCGTCCAACGCTTCAATTTTGACGCGAGCACTCGAGGTCGTGATGTTCGAAATCGTCCAAGCGTACGGCGAAGACGCCGTCGACGCGACAATCGTTGTCGGGAACGTCGAGCCGCCGTCGGTTGAAAGCGTGATTTTATAATGATCAACCACGCCCGCGTTGCTCCATGTGATGTTGGTCGATGCGTTGCCCGTCAAACTCTCTCCGCCGTTCGGAGCGGTTACAGTGACCGTCGGTGCGCCGTCGGAATCGGCGACGAATTGCGCGCGCGCTTCTTGAGGCGACGTGAGTACGGAAAACACGACGACGGCGCCGGCGTTTCCATTTGAAACGATTTTGGGTTCACGTTCATCAACGGCGGCGCGCGTCGCGATCGCGAGTCCGTTCGCCGTCCACTTCACAACACCCGTTGAATCGACGCGTTGCGCGTAGACGTCGAATTCCGTGCCGCTTCCGGCGCGTTCGTCGTACCAAGCAACAATCGCGCCCGCTGCGTTGTCCGTATCGACAACGGAGGCGCTTTGCGCGTTCGCAGCGTTCGTTACGACGATACCGTTCGCCGTCCACTGAGCAGCGCCGGACGCATTGAGCCTTTGCGCGTAAATATCGTCCGTGCCGCTGCGCGCATCGGCCCAGACAACAATCGCGCCCGTATCGGAGGCGACAACGTGCGCACCTTGTTGCTGCGCGCCGTCGGTCACGACGCTGACACCGCCCGCCGTCCATTGCGCCACGCCCGCTGAAGAATATTTTTGCGCTTTGACGTTTCGGTCAGTGCTCGTCGGATCCTCATCCCATGTCACGACAAGATACCCGTCGCTCGTCACAGCAAGCGCGGGGTTTGCAATCGAGACCTCGCTGGTCACGACGGTACCTCCTGCCGTCCACCCCGTCACAACAGCACCCGTCGAATCAACGCGCGTCGCGTGCAGACTGTAAATACCATCGTTCGAATCTTGGTTTCTCCAGGCAACGTAGGCGCCGCCAGAGCCGTCCGAAACAACCACTAACGAATCGTTGCCGGGAATAACCTGCACGGAGTTCAGTACGACGCCGGAAGCGCCCCATGGCACGGCACCGGCGCTGCTGACGCGGTTAAGTACTGCGTCGCCATTCGCGGTGTAGGCAACAAAAATCCCGTTCGCGCCATCGCTGGCTGTGCTGTAGTACGTAGGATATGCGGCCGCGGCCGATGCAGAGACGCCCGTTGAGGACCAACCACCGGACACCGCACCCGTGGAAGTCAGGCGCTGTACTTTCACGTCGCCATCAGAAGAATCGGTCCAAGCAAGCAAGACGCCGCCCGCGCCGTCGCTCACCAATCCCGTCACGGCTTGATCCTTGCCCATCCCCGTCGCAACGGCGACGCCGGCAGACGTCCACTGCGCAGCGCCGGTCGCGTCCAGTTTTTGGACGTAGACGTCGCTGCTGTTGTCATTGGCGCGCCGGTCTTTCCAAGCCGTGAAATAATTACCGTTACCATCCGCCGCAACGAGCGGAGTCAACTGTTCGGCAGTACCCGTCGGTCCGCCGGGGAACATTGCGGCGACTGTGCCACTCCACTGCGGCGCGCCGTCCGCGTTCTGCAGACGCTGACCGATAAGGTTCGTATGTGAACCAATAACGCGTTGTCGAACGATAATAATGTCGCCACTCGCATTCGTCGTCGCGAACGGATCAATGACCGGATGCGACGTTGTTGCGTCATCGTCTTCCACCGCCATTACGCCACCACTCGTCCATTGCGCGCTACCGCTCGAGTTGATGCGCTGTCCGAGGATTTCATGTGGATCGAATGACGTGCCTTCGCGTACGAACGTGATCAGTGCGTCACCGGAACCGTCACCGGAGGCCGTCACTGTCGCGGCGTACTCATGTCTTGTCGCCGTCGCCGTCAACGCCAATCCCTCACCGGCGAATTGCGAAGCGCCGGTGTTATCGAGTTTTTGCACGTACAGATCGAGAATGCCGCCACCGTCAGTCTTGGAATAGGCAATGTACGTATTCGTGCCGATCATGGCGAGTTTCGGCGTCGACTGGAACCATGTCGTTGTCTCAACAGCGACACCGTTGGCCGTCCACTGCGCAACGCCGGCACTGTTCATGTACTGGGCGTAAACGCCGGGCGAGCCTCCGGCAGAACGCGCGTCTTCCCACGCGAAGACGGCGCCGCCCGAGCCGTCGCCGGCGGACGAACGCATGCGATCCTGGTTGTCGGCCGCTGAAGACACAACCACGCCGTTTGCAGCCCACTGCACCACACCAGCGCTGTTCACGCGCTGAGCGTAAATGTTCGTATTCGCGTCACCAGCGCGATGGTCTTCCCAACCGATCGTGGCACCGCCCGCCCCGTCCGAAACAATCACCGGATAAATCTGCTCGTTTGCAGCCGCCGAAATGGCGGTACCGTTCGCTCCCCATTGTTGCGCACCTGCAGCGTTCAAGCGCTGCGCGCGCACGTCCGCGTCCGTATTGAAGTTGCCTTGCATGAACGAGACGATGACGCCGTTCGATCCGTCGGCAACCGCGACCGGACCGAACGAACTCGCCGCGCCGTTCGCGACGACGGTCGCGCCGTCATGACCCCATTGATACGCGCCGGAAGGACTGACGCGTTGCGCGCGGATGTTGTAAAAAACGCCCGACGTGCGAAACACGACGATCGCGCCGCCGACCGCATCCGGCACCACCGATACTTCGGTAAAAGCCGTCTCTGTGGCGCTGTCGTACAGGTGCACGCCGTTCGCGCCCCATTGAAAGGCGCCGGCCGAGTTTATTTTTTGCGCGCCGACCCAGGTATCAACGCCGTCGTTTTCGATCCAGGCGTAAATGTAGTCGCCCGCCGTCGTCGTGGCGACGCAGCCCGTGTTCGAGCTCGGACTGCCGCACGTTTCGCTGTGGCTGTTAAATCCCGTCACAGCCGTCGCGGAGTGGTTGACTCCGTTCGCCGCCCAGCTGACGGTTCCGCTCGCTTCCGCGAAAAGAATGCCGCGACCAAACATCGCCGTGAACACGAGTGCGCAAGAAACAACAAAAGCAACGACCGCGCCAAGACGGTCGCGCGAAAAAAACGACGTTGCGGTATCAAGAAATCTTCGAAAAACGTCTCTTATCATCCTCGCGCACAACCGTTCGATTTATATGTGTAGTATACCAGTTTGAGCGAAAAGCCGGGAGCGGGGTCTTTGAGCCAGAAGTCCACAACCACAGCGCACCGCGCCTATCAAAAAAACCGCTTTGTCTGCGGTTTTTTCGTATTGTCGACTCAGATCGTCATGATCTCTTGTTCCTTGTCCGCGGCCATGTCGCGTACTTTGTCGTTCCACACCTTCACCGCGGCCTCAAGCGTTTCCTGCAGGCGGAACCGTTCGTCTTCGGTGATTTCTTTCGCCTTTTCCAAGCGATTCAATTCTTCCTTGATCTTTTCACGGACGGCGCGGAGGCCGATATGCGCTTCTTCCGCTTTCTTGCCAACGATCTTCGTCAATTCGCGGCGGCCTTCTTCGGTCAACGCCGGCAAAGTGACGCGCACGCGGCTACCGTCGACGACGGGGTTCACGCCGATCGGGGCCTGACGAATCGCTTTTTCAATATCTTTGGTGAGCGCTTTGTCCCAAGGTTCGATCATGATCGTTTTTGCGTCCGGCACGAGCACGGAAGCGACGCCTTTGAGACTCATCGTGCCTCCGTAGGCTTCGACCAAAATATCTTCAACGAGCGCCGCATTGGCGCGACCGGTGCGCAAGCTGCTCAGGTCGGATTTCAAGAACTCCAAGACACTTTCAAATTCGGGGCGAAATTCATCGATGTACGTTTTCATACCTTCAAGATCAGAAACCGGTGTTTTGTTTGAATGAGGTCGTGCCCATGAAGATCGTCGAATCGTTCGTCGGATCAATCATGAGCGTGGTCGCGGCGCGCGTCGTCGGCAGTTTGGACGTCGTCCATTTATTGCCGCCGTCGATCGTGCGATAGAGCGTGCTCAGCGTGCCGTAGGCCATGAAGTTCGAATCCTTCGGGCTGACGGCCAAGGAATAGATAACGGTAGAACCGGACGGTGTCAAGAGGGTGAGGGGTTTCCAGGTCGCGCCGCCGTCGATCGTGCGCAGCAGTCCGTAGTTCGAAGCCGCGACCAGGCTGTTGCCGCGCGCCACGTCCTCCGCCAGCAACACATTGTCGAGGGCGCCGGCATAATCGCCCATGCTCGGACTGAGGTCGACCCACGTCGCGCCGCCGTCGGTGGTTTTCCAAATACCCTTGTTGCGCGTCGCGACGTACAAGACGCGCGAGTCCGATGCCGTCGCGAGCACTTGCCGTACTTCGATTTCGAAGCGGTGAATCGGCGACCACGAACCGCCGGCGTCGCCGCTCTTCAACAAATCGCCCTGGCTCGTGGCGGCAAAAATATTCATCGGGTTGAAACGATCGACGCTGACGCTGTTCACGCGCGTGTCGGGGCGCGCGTCGAAGTAGACGTTCTCCCATGTGCGGGAACAATCCGTCGTGCGCATGACCTTGTTGCCGGTCGACGCGTACACCGTGCACTTGTCCGCCGGGCTGACCGCCACGGAGAGCACACGCACCGCGCCGAGCGTCGCCGCACCCTGCCACGATTCGGCTCCGTCGTACGAATAGAACAATCCGCTCTCGGTACCCGCGTAGAGCGCTTTCTTGTCGGAAGGATCGAAGGCAAGCGTCGTCACGGTCGCGCCGGAAAAATTGCGCGTGCCGCCGACGGATGCGATCGCTGATTTCTGCAGCCATGTCGCGCCACGATCGGTCGAACGGAAAATACCGCCGTCCGTGCCGGTCGATCCGCCTGTGCCTGTAATTTGGATGCAACCCGCGCCGAGCAAAAGCAACGCCGAGGCCGTGACGAAGAATTTCGGAAGGGTTTTCATATCAACGATCCAAAGTAAGAGCGAATTTTTCGAGTAAGAGTCGCGGCTGGATGTTGGCATCAAGCGACGCGCGCAGGGCGAGAAGCCTGCGGAGATTCGAGGCCGCGTTCGGCTCCCCCGCTTTGAGTTCGCGGCGCAAGAAGCCTTGCCAAGCATCAAGCACGTCGCGCAATCGCTCGATCGTTTCTTCACGATCGGCGCGCGCGGGCGCGAGATCGGCACATTCCGCCAAACGGCGATGCGGCGGCGCGCCTCGGAGGGAACGCCAGCGGCGTTCTTCCGTCTCGTACCAGTTTACCATATCGCTCTGCCCGAGAAAGCCGATCGCGAGACCGGGACGTCCGTCCGCCCGCGCCGCGAGTTTCGCGGCTTCGAACGCCACAACCCCGCGCGCAACCAAGGCTGCGGCAACGATTTCGTCAACGACGCGCGACACGCACATAACGGCCGCACGGCTCTGAATCGTTTTTGGCACGCGTGAAAGCGTCTCCGCACACAAAAACACGTACGCGTTCTTTGAAGGCTCTTCAAGCGTTTTCAGAAGCGCGTTCGAGGCTTCTTCGCTCAGGTGGTCGGCGCCAGCAACGATCGCGACCTTGGCGCCGCCCAAAAAGGAGCTCAGTTGCATGTGCTGCTGAAGCTCTCGCACGGATTCGATCGGGATGAATTTTTTGAGCTTGCCGGTCTTCTCGTCGCGCGGGCGTTCGACCAAGCGAAAATCCGGATGCACGGCGGCGTCATCGACGCCAAGCGCGCACGAAGCCAAGGCGGACGCGAGCGTTGTCTTGCCTGCATGCCTCGGACCGTGGAACAACACGGCGTGCGGCAGCGCGTCATGCACGAACATCGCGCGCAACCGTTGAACGATACGCTCATGACCGATCACGGAAGAAAACGGATCGTTCATAGCTGCTGCTGAATACCGAGCACCTCCAAAAGCACGTTCATCGTGCGGCGAGCCGTCTCGTCCCAAGAAAACCGTTTGACGTTTTCGAGTCCGTCCGCACGGCGGCGATCCCACTCCGCGGATTGATCCATAAGCTCATTCATCGCCCGCGCGAACCCTTCCGGTTCGTCCGGTTTCGCGTAGAGCGCGGCCGCGCCGCCCACCTCCGGCATCGAAGCGACGTCGGCGGCGATGACGGGTGTGCCGCAGGCTTGTGCCTGGATGATCGGCAAACCAAAACCTTCGTACCACGACGGCAGAATCGTAATTTTCGCGGCGGAGAAAAGCGCTGGCATGTCCGCCTCGGGCACGTAGCCGGGCAAGAGGACGTCTTTTTCAAGCTTCCGCGCGGCGATTTCCTTTTTTACGCGTTCGTATCCGAAACCCGGCGTGCCGACCAAAAGCAGTTTGACCGGATCGCCGACGCCGCGCGCGCTTTTGAAAATCGAGAACGCGTGCACGAGATTCACGATGTTCTTTTTTTCTTCAATGCGTCCGGCGTAGATGAAGAACGGGCGCGACAGCCGATACTTCGTCAGCACGGCGTCCTTCTCCCCTTCCGCTACGTCGGCGCGATAGCGCTTCGGATCGACCGCAAGCGGAATCGCGACGACGCGCTCCGGAGGCAGTTTGTAGCGTTCAAGAATTTCGCGCCGCGAAAATTCCGACACGGTGATGATCCTCTGCGCCCGCTTCACCGCAAGAAGCGCGGAGTAGCGGTGATACCGCAGTTCCGCCGGACGATAGAGATTCGGCAAACGTTCGAAGCCAATGTCGTGCAGCGTTGTCACGATCCGTTTCGGCACGAAGAGCGGCAGCGTGTGCGTCGGCTGAAAAAAAAGATCGACAGGATGCCGCCACAGCTCCCACGACAAACGGAATTGATTCCAAAAACGCTGCGAGCGCCAATACAGGATTTTTCCGTTCCAACCCGCGGGGAACTGTTCGAGGCCATCACGCAAAAACTTCTTGGAATACAAGACGAATTCCAAACCAGGCACCGCGAACTTCTTGAGCGCTTGGATCAGCTCGTAGGAGTACCATTCGGTGCCGGTGCGTTCGTGTGCGTTTGCCCGCGAAGCGTCGATGCCAATCAGAGCCATACGGACGCCAGCTTACCCTTTTTGTTCCCCCTTGTGCCAGTGACCGTAAACGAGGAACAGGAAGAGCGCGGCTTTGACCGGCAAGTGACCGAGAAGCTCTTTAAAACCGAAGAAATAGATGGAAATCAGGAAGAGGAGAAGACCGACAGCGACGGCGGGCCGGAAGGCGGCACGGAGCAAGATACAGAGCGCGACGACCGTTTCGACGACAGCAGCGATGAACACGAACTGCGCGTTGCTCGCGCCGAAGTACGAGAGGAAATTGATGTGATATTCGCCGACCAGCGACATCGCGAACTCCGGATGCAGCCACTTCACGCCGGAGAGCACAAGAAAGTTAAGACCGACGATGACGCGAAACGCTTGATAGCCCAACCGTTGCGTTTCAGGTTTGAGCAAGAGCTTCCACTTCGTGCGCGTGGATGGAGTCGTAAAGAAGTAGATGCCGGCGCCCACCATAAAAAGTTCCTCCATCAGATCCCAGAACGGAAGCACGGGCAATCCCGCGAGGAAGAGCACGATCAAAAGAAAGCCGAGTTCGGAGTAAGCGGGTTCGAGAAACAGGAACAGTGAACCGAGCGCGATCTCCACGATCGCGAGCGCGACGCTCCACGGGTCGCCGCCGAGAACGAGGCTTGGAGAAAAGAGCGTGCCTTGAAGACCGGCACCCATGAGCGAGACGCCGATCGCGACGCCGAGCACCGTGCGCGGATTGAACTTGAAAGAGACAAGCTTCAGGTCGAGCCAGCGCGCGGCGGCGGAGCCGTCGAAACGGCGGTCAAGCCAGACGACGGCCAAAAAAGCGGCAGCCGCGAGCGCGATGATCGCTGTGGCGAAAACGGGGTTGACGTATGAAAACACCGAACGCGTAAACTCGACGTCCTGATGATCGACGTACCATTTTTCGTGCGCGAGCGCGGGCGCCGCGGCGGCCGCGAACGCCAAGACGGCCAGAGGCCAGCGTTTCCAATTCCAGCGGAATTTCATATGCGGAATTGTAACACGAAAAAAGCTCTTAAAAGAAAAACCCGCGCTACGGCACGGGTTTGCAATGCTTGCAGGGACGCATCCCCGCTGCGATCGCGTCCTTCCAGGTGTGAAAGAAGACGCGGTTCTTCTTCAAGGCGCGTTTGCCGCTCCAGCAATCGAGTCGTCCAAAGATCTTCTGCGTGACGATGCCGGCGTACACGCCCGGTTTCGTCGACAAGACAATTCCTCCGGACTTCCAGATCTTGTAGCGCTTGCGTTTGCTCCGCCTCCCTAGCTTCACGCGTACTCCAGACAGCGCAGCATCCAATCGGCCAGCACGCCTTTCACGCGGAGCATTTCGATCTCTTCGCGAGCGAAGAAACCGACGCCAGCTCCCTCGCCAAGCGCGATCGGCCAACCGACGGGCGCCAGCAACCGAAACACGTAGAAATACCCGTGCCTCGTGTGACTGTCGTATTCCGCGACCAACTGAAGCTGCTCGGGATCGGCGACGATACGCGTCTCTTCGTAAAGCTCGCGCGCCGCCGCATCGACGGGTAGCTCGTCGCCTTGCAGGCCGCCTCCGAAGAAGCACCAGCGCAGCGCGTTGCCCGTATTGGCATCTCGAAATTGCAGCAGATACCGTCCTTGCGCATCCTGCGCGACGATCACGACACCGCGTCGATCGGACTTGGACATACGAACCTCCAATGCACGTGGCGGCACCGTACCGCCGCTGCGGCAAAAACGCAAAACCCCGGCCGAAGCCGGGGTTTTTCTAGCGCATCGCCAGAATCGAACGTTTGTAGGATTCAAGGTTCTCGAGCGCGATGCCGGTGCCTTTGACGACGCAAAGTTGCGGTTCGTCGGCGACGTAGGCTGGGACGCCGGTCGCTTTGGCGAGCAGGCGGTCGAGATTGCGGAGCTGCGAGGAACCGCCGGAGAGGATCATCCCCTTTTCCATGACGTCGGCGGAAAGTTCCGGCGGCGTGCGGCGCAAGACTTCTTTCGTGGCGGCGATGAGTTCTTCGAGTTCGTTTTGGATGGCGTCAGTGACGTCGTCGGAGGTGACGGTGATCGTGCGCGGCAGCCCCGTAATCATGTCGCGGCCTTTGCATTCCATCGACAATTTTTCGTCGAGGTAGAGCGCCGAGCCGATCGTGATTTTGATTTCTTCGGCCGTACGCTCGCCGATCGTCATGCCGTACTTACGGCGGACGTGCTCGGTGATCGCGCCGTCGAGTTTATTTCCGCCGATGCGCACCGAATCGGAAGCGACGATGCCGCCCAACGAGATGACGGCCATTTCGGCCGTGCCGCCGCCAATATCGATGATCATATGACCGGACGGAGAGCCGATCGGAATGTCGGCGCCGATTGCGGCAACGACCGGTTCCTTGATGATGTACGCGGCGCGCGCTCCGGCAGCGATCGTCGCATCGATGACAGCGCGGCGTTCGACGGACGTGATGCCGCCCGGTACCGCAACCATGACTTCTGGACGGAAAATACGCACGCTGCCGACGGCTTTGTTGATGAAATACCGAAGCATGGCTTCGGTTGTTTTGTAATCGGCGATGACGCCTTCCTTGAGAGGACGCACGGCCACGATCGTGTCGGGCGTGCGACCGAGCATCTCTTTCGCTTCTTTTCCGACAGCCAAAATTTTCTTGTCGATCGTGGAAATCGCCACGACCGAAGGCTCGTTCATGATGATGCCGCGCTTGGGTGCATAGACCAGGACCGTCGTGGTACCGAGGTCGATGCCGATCTTCTTGATGAACATTCGCGGGAAATTACTTCAGGCCAACAGTGAACTGCCGGTCGGTGCGGAGGTCTGTGGATAAACGGTAGTGCGAATCGCCCCATTGGCTTTGAACTTCCGGAGGCGTCGCGCGCGCTACGTTCTTACCAAAGTCGCGGTTGAGCGTCAAACCGTTGGCAAGGGTGCCAAGCTGCTTTTGCACGTCCAGTTGATAGTTGCCGCTGCGGATGAGACAGGCTACGGCGTCCGAAACACGATACTCCATCGCGAGCGTCCGTGTCTCCCCCGGTTCGATGGAAATGAAGGCGCCGAAGACGGTGTGGCCGAGCTCTTCGCCAACGTCGACCGTGCCGGTTCGCCGTTTAGGATCGTTCAATTTATCGTCCACCATCATCCCCTCGCCTTTAACGAGCGTGCTACCGAGCGGCACGTAAAAGCGCGTGTAGGTGCGGTAACGCGACGTCTTCCAATTGAAGCGTCCGTTGTTCTTGTAGGTAATGCTGGCGCGCGCGATCCAAGAACCGCCGTCCGGTTTCAACGTATACGAAACTTTTTTATCCATCACGGCGTCGGTTTTGAGAGAAGCGAGGTTAGCGTCGATGATCGCCAACCGATCGTCGGCGCCCGCACGGAAACGCCCCGACCAGCCGCTGCCATCGGCAAACGCTTCAAGCGTTGCGTCGTGAAATGACGCCATCAGATGTTTTTCTTTCAAGGCCTCTTGCGCCACGTCGGCCAAAGTCGCGATGTTGGAAAGTTTCGTGCCGAGCAATCGCTTGATGAGTTCCTGCCCAAGCTTGCCGACGACATCCTTGCGCTGCGCTTGCGGCGTGCCGTCGGTCCAAAAAGCAACCTCGACGCGATACTCAAGCTCGTCGATGACGTTGTCGGCCGTAAAGGTCGATCCATCGATCGTGATCGGGCCGGTAATCGCCAGCAATTTCGAAATCATGGTCGGGGTGATGCCGATCACGCCGTCGAGCTGCTCTTTGCCGCCTTCGAGATGATAAAACTTCTCGACATTCATCGCCGACACGGCGAAATCCGGCGACCAGTTGGAGTCGCGCATGTACCAGCTCGGCACGCGCAAATATTTTTTGAGCGGCTCGGGCGGCGTTTCGCGCATGTACGCTTCGGACGGACCATCGAGCGCGTAGATGTCATCGGTGAAGAAGGAAGCGATTTCCGCGTCCTCGAGCCGCAAAATGCCGTAGGTGCCGATGAATCCGCCGCCGGGGCGCAGCTCGGTGTTGTTCAGCATCAAAAAGAGGTAAGTCTTGGGCGACGGATACCCGAGGATCGACGGCAGCATGGCGAGCGGCGAAAGGTCTTTCGCCATCAGATCGTGCAGCGTCTGGAGCTGCGCCTTGTACGGCTCGATCGAGGCGAGCACGCCTTCCGTGAGCGGTGTCTTCGGCACGCGGTTCCAGGCGGCCATCGCCCGTTCAAGCGACGTGCGCGCCACGGCCAGACGGTCCGGCGCTTGAGAAAGATTCTGCAGCAAGATCCGCTTCTCTTCACGCGTCAGCGAAGAAACGGGCCGGGCGTCGGATGAGACGTCGGGCACGGCGCCGAGCGTCGCTCCCCCGTTTTTCAGCACGGCCACCAGATCGGCGCCAACGTCGATCGCTTCCTTGAGCGCGATCGAAGCTTCGCGTCCGCCTTCCAGCAAATCATAGATCCCCTCAAGATCTTTTCGGAAAAACGGCAAAGCTTTTACAGCCTTCAGTTTCGTTTCGGCGGCCTGCGCGGCTTGAAAGCGCTGCGCAGCCTCTTCCAAACGTGAAGAAGCTACGACGAAGTCCAATTTTTCCGCCGCCGCTTTGGCGCTGAAGAGCGCATCGCGGCCGGCTTGCGCCTGCGCGTAGACTTCGCGCGCGGCTGCGAGCGCCGGGATCGCGAAGGCAGCGGCAACAACGAAGCACAGCGCCAAAAAACCGAGCACGCCGTAGAGGACGTACGTCCATGTTTTTCGCCGCGTCGGCTCATGGGTTCCGAGCAGATTGTGCGCGTGCGGTTCCACGGGCATAGTATACCACCTTAGCCGTTTCCACGGACGAAAAACCGCCTCGCGGGCGGCTTACGTACTTCTCGGCAAAGGTTGGTCTCGCCATTTGAGGAAGTATTTGATGGCGCTAACGATATGTATGCGCGAAACTTTATTCGCGAACGGCGCCAGGAACCAAAGCACGTCGGCGGATTCGCGGCGATGGTAATGGATCACCTCGATGCCGGGATGGTAGACGACGCTCCATCCTTTCACCCAAAAGCGCCGGCACCAGTCCGTGTCTTCGAAATAGACGAAGAACCGTTCGTCGAACAAACCGACGTCGTCGATCGCCGCGCGGCGCACGCACATGGCGGCGCCTTCGATCCAATCCACCTCGGTCGGTGCCGTAAAGGCGACATCGCGCAAAAAATACCTGTCGATTTCGTTTTGCGCCCGCGCGGTTCTGCCGAGCGGCGTGCGGCGATAGATCGGAATCCACGGCGTCGGGAAACGATGCGCCGATTCTTGCCGCGTGCCGTCCGGGCGCACGAGTTTCGGCCCGAGAACACCGATCTTCGGATTGGCTTCCATGTAGGCGTAGAGCGCCTCGATCGTTCCAGCCCCCACGAGCGCGTCAGGGTTCAGTACGAATACGTATTTACCTTTCGCTTTCTTGATCGCCAGATTGTTTCCGACGGCAAAACCGACGTTCTTCCCCAGCGCGATCAATCGCACCTCGGGAAATTCTTCGCGCACGAGCTCGGGCAAACCGTCAGCCGACGCGTTGTCGACGACGAACACCTCGTAGTTCAAACGAATGCCGGCGCGCCGCAAACTCTTCAAGCCTTGCTTGACCATGCCGCGCGTCTTGTAATTCACGATGACGATCGAGACGTCCATACTTACTTGAACCACTTGCGGATCTCTTTCGCCGTCGTCTTGCGACGCTTGCGCAACGCGCCGCGCTTCTTCCACATCTTCGGCAAGAGCGCGAACGCTTCGAAATACGCGCCAAGCGCGCGCGGCGAGAAGACGATCGTCGCCAGACTTTTTCCGATCTCGTGCGCGATAATCCACGGCAAGTGCAGCAACTGGCTCGTCCAGTCGTCGTCTTTCGCCAAAAGCAAAAGATGATTGCGCGTCGACAAACGATTCACGAGCGGCGAACGTCCGCGACGCCGCTTGAACAGCTCGAAGAGGCCGGCTTTTTCCGATCCGCCCGTACCCCGATAGTGATAAGCGACCGCCGTCGGCACGAAGAGCGCGCTCCATCCAAGCAGGCGCAAGCGCCAGGCCGCGTCGACATCCTCTTTGTACGCGAAGAAATCTTCGTCAAAGAATTCGCCGTCCGCTTCACGGAGCGCGTCGATCGCCTCGGCGCGATAGAGCGCGAGCGCCCCCGACGCGCCGAACACTTCCGTCGTTTCCGCGTAGGCATCGCCGTCTTTCTCCCCCGCTCCGCGATCGGCGGCCCGACGATCGCGCCGCATGCGCAACCCGGCGGAATCCAACACGTCCGAAAAACGGGGATCAAGACTCTCTTCAAGTCGCGGATGCACTTTCAATAATTTGCCGCAGGCGCTGCCGACGCTCGTGCGCCCATCGACGCCTTGCGTCAGTTTCTCGAGGAAGTCCGGCGTCAGGATAATGTCCGGATTCATGACGAGCGCATAGCGATCGATCGAGCTGCGACCTTTTTTATCGTCGTCCGCCCAGCGATTGCGCGCCAACTCGACAGCCTGATTATGCGCGTGACTGAATCCGAGATTCTTAAAATTGCGAAGCACTGTCGCTTCTGGAAAATGCGCGCGTACCACGTCGGAAGAACCGTCGGTGGAAGCGTTGTCGACGACCGTCACGGTGAAATCGCGGAAGGTTTGGGCGCGCAACGATTCAAGCGCATCGACGAGAACGCGCGCGTGGTTCCAAGCCACGATGTGTACCGAAATTCTTGCCATATCAGGATTTCTTTTCGAGCACGGTTTTCGGCGTCACCCAGAAACCGAGACGCCGTCCAAGAAGCAAACGCGTCTGCGCATCAATCGCTGGCACGGCACCGAAGATGATGAAGGTAAACGGCAGGAGCATCCACTGCAGCAGCATGACGACCTGCAGATACGGATTCTTGTGCCGCGGACGACTCGGCAGAAGCGGCAGCGAAAGGATCGCCGAAGCGAAGACGCCGAGCATGGCGAACGTCATGATCCACTGGAGGGTGATCGGCGCGTTCTGAAAGACGATTTCCGGCCGACTGGAAAGGCGCGCGACGTTGAGCGGCAGCCAACCGAGCAGGAAAATTAGAAGCGGTGCAGTCGCCCAGGTGTACATACCTTCGACCAGCACCCAGAGCGTCGAAACACGTTTGCGGAACGGAATCGTTTTTTCTTTGGCTTTGAAGTTGATGGACAGATACGGAAAATGCTCGGCGCCCCAGGCCCAGCGACGCTGTTGCTTGTAGAGGTTGATCAAGCTGCCGATCCACTTCGGCGCCATGACGGCGTCCATCGACACCGGCACGTAGAGCGGAATGACGCGATAGTTACCGTCATAGCGCAGGAAGCACTGGAGATAGATGCGCGAATCTTCCGACACGACATCGCGCTGCCAAAAACCGACGTCAACCAGCGCCTTGAACGGCATGCTGTGCGACGAGAAGGTGAAGAGTCGGTCAGGGCGCACGAGTTCGGAGAGCAGCCAGAACGTCGTGCCGAAGGCGGCGATACGCACGATCGCCGGCGCGTCCCAGATGTTATTCGAATACAGCACGACCGGCTGATAGGACGCATGCGTTCGGTCCGGCGTATCGAGATATGTTTTCGCGAGGTGCGCGAAATATTGCGGATGCGCGATCGTGTCCACGTCGAAGGTTGAAACGATCACGTCTTCGTAGGCGAGACCAAGCTCGTCGACGGCTTTTTGTGCGAACGGGCCGGCGTAATGAAGATTCGACCCTTTCCCCGCGATGTCACCGACGGTGTCCGATGGGTGCACGGTCACGATCATGCGCAGGAAGCGATCACCGAACTCGGCGCGGATCGCCTCGGCTCTGGCCAAAAACGCTTCGCGTCCGGCGCGCTCCTCCCCTGCCAGGACGACGATCATGGTTTTTGGATCGACTTTGGCGGTCGACAAGCTGCGGAAGGTCGCACGCAGAATTTCGATATCTTCCTTGTAGGTCGGCAGGAAGACTAGGTGTCGCAGACGTTCCCATCCGGCCGTTTTTTTCAGCTCCGCTTCCCAATCGATATCGACCGCGCCACGGTGCCGTCGCCAAGAAATCGTGAGAAAAATAACGAAGTACAGCACGCGGAAGAACCAGTACAAATCGAAAGCAATGATGAAATAGACCGCCCAGATCGGATTCGCGAACGACAAGATGATCGCACCGATCAATGTCAGCCAGACGAGCGAGGCCGGCACGAACTCAAGACGGCGATGCCGTTTTTTTTGTTCGGGCGTGTAGTCTTCCCAGGTCAGCGCGCGCTCCATGTTTTTTTCTTTTTGCTGAGAGTGATGTTCGGTTCAGCGGCGTAGAGCGGATGGATCGGGGCTTTCTCGATAAACGCGTTGGCGGGAAGCGCGGCCGCTTCTTCCGAAGAAAGCTCGCCTACCGCGCACAGCTTCGCGCCGAGCGCCCGCGCGAGCGCGGTCGCGACCGACACGCGTCGGCGCACCACCGAGAATCCGCCCGGACCTCGATCGACGACAATTTCATCGATCGCTTCTTTTTTCGCTTTGGCCTTTTTCAACGCGAGGTCGAGCAGTGCGAGGATGTCATCGGCGAACGCACCTTCGGCCGACGCTAAAATTTTTCCGTCGCGCGAGAGCGAAGCAAGAAGGCCTCCTTCGCGCGAAGTTCCGAAAAACGCTCTCATACGGACGCCGGTTCTTGCGCGGAATGGAAAAATTCGTCGACGAACACCAGTTTCGGCGCGTCGAGCACGCTGTACAAGAAGCGATCCATGACGTCCATGCGATAACGCATTTCTTCTTCGTCGAGAATCGTGAAATTGATTTCGTGGCCGAATTCGACTTCGAACTTGCGGACGAGATCGGACAGTTTTTTCCGATCAACGCGTCCGACCAAGAAAATATCCGTCGGTGCCTCGGTGCGATCGACGAAACGTCCCGTAAGGGCGAAGTAGGAAATGCGGCCGATGGCCTGGAGACGCTTGACCATGTCCTTTTCGAGCAGGACGCGCGATTTGACGAACAGAGCCCGCAGCTCGGGAATCAGGATCGAATTCTGCTTGAGGCGGTAATGCTTTTTCTGCGCCGTTTTGCCTTCGGAGACGACCACCGTTTCAACCAAACTCAACTCCTCCAAGTTCTTCAACTCGTGACGAATGGCGTTGATCTGGACGTCGAGGCGGCGGGTCAGTTCCCGGACGAAAAAAGCCGTCTCCGGATTCTGAAGGAATGTGCGGAGAAGCTGCGTTCTTGTCTTTGAACCAAAGAGTTGTTCAAGCATAGTTGGCCGCCGAACTGGGGGTATTGTATACTGCCCATGAAGACAGGTCAAAATGGCACCAATCAGCATCGGAGAAATCCACGTACCCGGGGGTTCTGGGCTCGCCGCCGCGCGCTGCCTCACCCTCACGTCCCCGATTCAACAAGAAGGGGGTCTCGAGCTTTTTTTTGCGATGCTCGCCGCCGACGCACCGAGGCGCGTGGTTGAAAAAATGAGCGACCGGCTCGGACAGGAGCTGCGACCGGTCTTTTTTCAAAAAGGCGATCCCGAAACGCGGTTCGAAGCCGCGTTGAAACAGGCGAACAAAACCATCCTCGCGTTCCTGTACGAACACGGCCTCTCCTTGCCCGGCATCAAGCTGCGCGGCGCGGCGGCGGCGCTCTCCGACGAAAAACTATTCGTCTCATCGCGCGGCGCAATGCGCGGATCGCTCTACATGCCGCACGACGACGGTCTCGCGCCGTACGCGCTCTTCGACGAGACGCCGGAAAAAATCACCGAACCGAAATTTTTCACGTCGCTTCAAGCCGGCGCGTTCCCCGACGGCGCGCGGTTCGTGATCGCCACGTCTGAATTGTTCCAATCGCTCGACGACGGATACGTACACCAAACGCTCGGTCAATCCGATTTCGCCAAAGCCTCGCGTGAGATTAAGTCCGCGCTCCGCGCGTCTTCAAACGCCGTGTCGATCCTTTCGCTTAGCTCCCTTCAGCCGGAAGGCGCCGCGGCGCCCGTCAAATCCGTTTCCGCAAAGAAACAATCTTCAGCAAAAACCGCCCGCATCGCGCCGCCGGTCGTCAGTCCCGACATCGGCGAAATGGGTTCGCGCGCACTACGTGCCGGATTACTCTTCGTCGGCCGCGGTATTGCCGCTTTTGGTCGAGGTCTCTGGTCGCTCGTCGTTTCTGTCGCACGGCTGCCGGCGAAACTTCCGAGACTCTTCGCGATCTTGGTCGACCGCGAACGGCGCGCGCGCTTGATCGCCGAATGCAAAGCCGCGCCCGATCGCTGCGCCTCCGCCATTGTTGGACGACTGAACGCCTTGCCGCACCAAAGCCGCATGCAGCTTTTCATTCTCATGGCCGTCAGCGCGATTTTTGTCCACGGACTTCTTTTCTCCGTTCGTCACGAAGTGCGCGCACAAACCGCGAAAGCCTACGAAGCGCAGCTTGCGGAACTGCAGCAGCTGGAGACCGACTTCGAGGCCGGAATGATTTACGATAACGAAAACCGTACGCGCGAACTCGCGGCGCGGATGGACGCGGTTTGGAACGCGCTCCCGGAAACGACAGACGCGCAAAAGAAAACGAAAACGGAAGCGAGGCAGGGCATCGAGCGCGCCAAAGAAAAGCTTCGCCGCGTGACGATGATTGAAAAGCCGAACCTCTTTGCCACGGTCAATCAGGCGGACGACGCACTGACCGCGATGTCGTGGTTCGGAAACAAGCTCTACGTCTTTTCATCCGCGTCGGGACGCGTCCGGGTTATTTCCGAAGAAGGCTCCGCCGCTTCCGACCCCGTCATTGCCGCGCTTCCGACGGGTGTCGTGCGCGTCGTAACGGCGCGTACCGGCTTCTTGCTGCAAGGTGCGTCTGGAACGCTCGTCTACTGGAACCCGGACACCGCTGAAGAATCTGCCTACGACGCCGGCAACGTCTCAAACGCGCCGATGCTCTTCTACCAAGGCCGCCTCTACGCTGCCTCGGCGGACGGTACGGTCACGCGCCGATCCGTCGCAACGAAGACGCTCGGCTCCCCTTCCGACGTGCTGCGCGGCGCACCAGCTTCTCCGACAAGCATCGCGACCGACGGCGCCGTCTACCTGCTCTACCAAGACGGTTCGACGCGCAAATATTTGAAAGGCGCGAGCGTGCAAGACTACACGCCTTCAGCGATCGATCCGGCGCCGGCGCGCGCAACGCAAGCGTGGGTTTCCCCCAACTCCGACAAACTCGTCTTTATCGACCAGGGCGGCGAGCGAGCCTACGAAGTCGATCGTACGACAGGGCGGCTCATCGCCCAACTCACGTCGCCGAAGTTCAAAAATCTCCGCGCCGCGGCGGTTGACGATGCCGGACGCGATCTCTATCTGCTGAACGGCGACGGAATGATCTACGCGATTCCGCTCAAATGAAAAAACCTCCCGAAAGGGAGGTTTTTTCGACGCGATCGAAGATTACTTGAGGGTGACCTTCGCGCCGGCGCCTTCGAGTTCTTTCTTGGCGGCTTCGGCTTCTTCCTTCGAGACGCCTTCCTTGACGACCTTCGGAGCGCCGTCGACCATATCCTTGGCTTCCTTGAGGCCGAGGTTGGTGAGGGCGCGGACCGCCTTGATGACGCCGATCTTGTTGTCACCGGAAGCGGTGAGTTCGACGGTGAAGGAGGTCTGTTCTTCGGCGGCGGCGCCACCGGCGGCCGGAGCGGCGGCCATGGCCATCATCGGAGCAGCGGCGGAAACGCCGAACTTCTCTTCGAGGACCTTCACGAGCTCAGCGAGATCGAGGACGGACAGTTTTTCGATGGTCGAGACGAGAGAAGCGAACTTCTCCGGGACGACGACGTTCTTTTCGTCAGACATAGTGTTGTTGTGAATCGTTTTCTTAAGCGGTGGCTTTTTGGTCTTTGACGGCGTTCAGCACGTTGACCAAGCCACGGAGGTTTCCAGCCAGGACGTTGACGAAGCCGGAGACCGGAGCGTTGAGGGAACCGACCAGCTTGGCCAGGAGTTCCTGCTTGCTCGGGAGCTTGGCGAGCGACTTGATCGCGCTCGCGTCGACGAGCTTGCGCTCGAGGACACCAGCGACGACTTTGAGCGCTTCATGCTCTTTGGAGAATTCGGCGACGAGTTTGGCCGGAGCTACTTCGTCTTCGAATCCCGTGACCATGACGAGCGCGCCGTCGAGCGCGGACGGATCGACGCCTTCATAGCCGGCGTTCTTGAACGCGAGGCGCATGAGGGTCTTCTTGGCGACGAGGACGCCGACGTTTTCTTTCCGCGCTTTGTTGCGGAAGTCAGTGGCGTCTTTGACGGCCAAGCCTTTGAAGTCGGCGAAGACGACGGACTTGGCCTTACCGAGCGCGTCGACCAATTCGGCCAGCGTCACTTCTTTCTGCTTGCGAGATTTTGCCATGTGGCGTGTTGCGTGAATCTTTGCACGAGCGACCTTTAAATAACAAACGTCTGCGTGATTTACCGCAGACGCGTAGCACGACGGGATTCCGTCGTGGGGCGTTTGCCTCGATAGGATCGGATCGGCAGATCCGGTTTGCTGTCCCCAGCCGGGGGCAACCTATGGTCTTTGGTAAACGAGAAGTTGTTAACCGGAGAGTACCCGAAACCGTAAAAAGCGTCAAGTCGCC
>CAZKMF010000068.1:0-1869 GCA_964553975.1 uncultured Gammaproteobacteria bacterium
GGGGACTTGACAAGTTTTTTGATCTGTGGTATTGTGCGCCGTTCGATAGTCAAAAACCGACATCGAACACCGTCAGAACAGGCGCGAGGCATGGCTTCCGCGGAAGTCGGCGACGGACTGAAATCATTCTCCCTTCGGGGAAAAGAGGTCTGTATCCGCTGATGTATCCGCCTCCTTCGGGAGAGCAGGCTGCGCCCCACACCTATTCTGGCGGGGATCAAACCGTCAGCCCCTTTTCGGTGGTCAGGAACCGAACGTATGGAGCGGAATCTCCATCGCGCAGCATGCCACCCGTTGGCGCGTAAAAATGCGGCCTGGCTTGTTCGACTCGATAACCCGGTCCAAGCACGACCAAAAAGATCGGTCATCATGCCGGTTGGTCCACTTCTCGGGGAGAGTCGAAGACTTTTTTCCGCGAGGCTGCGTACGGCAGCCACGCCATGAGTACACACCGCGTTCCCAGCGAAAGGCTGAGAGGGAGCGCTCGGATGTCTCATGGATGCCGCCCCACGGCAACATCCCAGCGTCCGCCGAACGCGGACAAAGGGAACGCGAGTCGGCCACTCGCGAGCGAACGTCGGCAAAGACAGAGCCGACCGCCGCCCGTACGACCCTTTCTTCCGGCCAGACGTCTACTTGTCGTGGACGTGTCATTTCACCGCGAGGCTGCGCACGGCAGCCACGCCATGAAAACCTTGCGACGTTTACGATGCCCGCATTGGACCCGCCCATCCAGGGGGTTCCGGAGCGGCTCATAAATGTTGCGAGTTAGTCATGGATACTCGCGCGTCCTTGCGCGAGATCATCCCGATCGCACCGAAAGGGGATTGGGAACGCGCGTTCTGGCAAAACGCGTGAGGGCAACGCTCTCTGACAAGACGAGCGAACCAACCGTACGGCCATGCGCGCGTCCGTCCGTGTGAGCACGGGCAGGGCGCTTGGCCAGAGAGCTCCTTCGCAGGAGACGCCTCTCCAACGGTTTCAACCCGATCGAACTATCGAGCGTTGGCCGACGGATCCAAAGGGTCCGAAGAGGAAAAATCCTCACCAAGCATTTCTTCCGCGAGGCTGCTCATACGGCAGCCACGCCATGGGTTGGGATGAGTGATAACCCGGCACAGATCCCGGGCCTCACCCTCATGGATGTCGCGGTCCTTCCCCCGTGGCATCATTCCTGGTCGCCAGGAAACACGGGCAGGGAGGATGCTCGTGAGCGAAGTCGTGGGCGAACGAGGCCCGCTTCGTCCGTATGTGACGTTTTCTCCTCAGCGCAGCGACTCTTCGCTGCGCTTCTCCCACGAGCTTTCGAACATCGAAAGTTCATGGGAGGAAGGACGCCGTCCTTTCCACAACAACGACCGAACCACGAACGGCGCAACGCCGAGGAGGATACGATGAGCAAGATGAGCATCTCTCAGGGCCTGCGCCGCATCAAGAAGCTCAAGGGCCGCATGGGCGAGCTGAACGCTCGCGCTGCCGGCTCGGTGAGCTACGAGAAGGGCAAGCCGCCGGCGTTCGCCTTCCAGGCGACGCGCGACGAGCTTGTCACCATCCGCGAGGAGCTCGTCACGCTCGAGGCCTCCGTCGCCCGCGCCAACGCGGTCACGGAGATCGAGTGCGATGGCAAGCGCCTGACGCTGGCCGAGGCCGTCCGCCGCCTGCAGGAGTGCAAGGCGGAGATGACCTGGCTCGCGTCGCTGCACCTCCGCACGGGGGTCGAGCAGCAGCGGGAGCACGTCTACGACGAGCAGTCCGGGCGCTCCCAGGTCGTGAAGATCGACCGGGAGTACGTCGCGGAGCTGACCGAAGTGGAGCGTGCCGCCGAGCTCGAGACGTTGCGCGGGCGCTTCGAGCGCCTGAACGACGCCG
>CAZKMF010000069.1:0-3082 GCA_964553975.1 uncultured Gammaproteobacteria bacterium
CCTTCTCGGGTACAGGAAACATTTTCGAAATTCAGGACCGCACGAATGCGGCGGGTGACTATAGCCAGCGCTACTTCTCCGTCAGCTCAACTTCAACCTCGATTGGCGGAATTTTGCCCGGCTATCAAACCGGCATCGGCACAAGACTTCCGAGCGCGGCGTTGACGGTTGCAAGCGATGTGGAAAGCCCGACGGCCAACATCTTTGAAATTCAGAACCGCAGTACGGCTGACGGCGACTTTACGACGAAATACTTCACGGTGAGCGCAACAGCCGTGACAATCTCCGGCAACGCTAACTTGTATGTAGAAAGCGGCATTATCAGAACGTCGTCCAGCATGGGCGAACTTTTCAAGGATAACGTTACAAATCTCAAAATCGGCCAAGCTGCGACGAGCCTCTCCATGGGCGGCTCAAGCGGTTTGACCAGCATCAATAACCGTCTGTATGTCAGTGGAGCACCAATTGGTACATCCTCGTCGGACGCGAGTCTTTATATTGGTGGTAGCGGAATGTCGGACGAGGCAATCTTTGCCATAAGTAATAACTTCAAAGTCGATAACGAAGGCGATGTAACGCTCAACGGTTCGTTGGCCGGAACAGCGAAAACTGATACGGATCAGTTCAAGTTCGTTGGTTATATCGCTCAGACCAACAATATTTTTGAAGTGCAGGATGAGTTTACAACTCGTCTGTTCACGGTTTCGTCGACCTCGACACGCTATACCAACCGACTCATTTCACCAGCACATGCTGTAAATCAAGGTCTCCAGCTCCCGACCTTCGCCGGGGCGCCGACCGCGGTTACCGGCACAGCGGAAGGTGACATCGTGTGGAACTCCACCAATGACAACCTTTACGTCTACACTGGCTCTGCCTTCCAGCCGATTGGCGGTCTCTCGGTCGGCGCTTCGATGCTTACGGCATACAATAGCTCGACCTCTTCGAGTGAAATCTACGTCAACAGCACGCAAGGCGCCCTCACGATCGCCGATCAAGTCACGGGCGGTGCCGGCAAGGGCATCGGTATCGGCAACTTGTTTGAAGTGCAGGACCGCGTCAACGCGTCGGGCAACTACTCCGCCCGCTACTTCACGATCAGCTCGACCGCGACCGTCATCGGCAATGCGTCGAGCACCTACATCGTGACTCCGAACGCACGTTTTGCCGGCAACCTGACGCCCTCCGCCGACGCCACCTATACGCTCGGCGATCCGGCCCTCCGCTGGAAAGACTTGTGGCTCTCGGGCGGCTCCGCGAAGATTGCCTACGACACGTCGGGCACCTCCGTTCTCCGCCTCGGCTTCGAAACGGCCCAGGGCTACCGCGGCCTCATTTCGACTCCGGCCGGTACACCCCTCCAGCTTCGCACCAACTTGAGTCCGGACATCACGAACGGCATCACGATCGATGGGTCAGGCAACGTGAGTTACGGACTCCGATTCAGTGCACCCGCGCATGCGAACAACGCCGGTTTGAAGCTCCCTATCTTCGCCGGCACCCCTTCCGCCGTCACCGGCACGGCCGAAGGCGACATCGTCTGGAACTCGACGGGCGACCACCTCTACGTTTACAACGGGGCGTCGTTCACGCAGATCGACGGCGGCGGTACGACGCCCGCCATGAACCAGACGTATCTTGCCGCGACGAGCACGACGGAAATCTCGGTCAACAGCACCCAGGGCGCGCTCACGATCGCCGATCAAGTCACGGGCGGTTACGGCCATGGTATCGGCATCGGCAACCTGTTCGAAGTGCAGGACCGCGTGAACACGGCGGGTGATTGGAGTCAGCGATACTTTACGGTCAGCTCGACCTCGGTTGCGATCAACCCCGTTTCGCCTGCGGCTACGTTTGATGTTAACCACCTCAACACGCTCGCAGGCATGGCGTTCCGCGTTGAGACAAACGGTACCGAACTGTTCTCGGTCGACTACCAAGGCAACATGATCGGTCAGCGCGCCTTCACGCTCTCGCGCAGCGCGGAGATCGGTCAGCAGAACGACCAATACTGGCCGTATCCGGCACTGATGATCACGCCATTCGCGGACTTCGTGCAGCCGCTCATCAACGCGACGCTTGGTGGTGTACAGCGCTTCACGGTCAATTATGACGGCAGCGTCGGTATTTTGACCGGAACGCCCATGGCCGAGCTCGACGTGCGCGACTCTCTTCCGACGCCGACGACCAACATCTTCCAGGTCGCGAACTTTAACGACTCGACGCGTTACATGACCGTCAGCTCGACAGGCACGACCGTAACCAACCTCACGATTACGGGTACGTGTACCGGTTGTGGTGGTGTCGGTTCGACAAACTTGAACCAGGCGTATCTTGCATCGACCGGCACGGCCGAGACTTCGCTCACGCCGTCGATCGGGGCCGTCACGGTCGCTGACACCTTCTCCGGCACGGGCAACATCTTCGAGATTCAGGATCGCACGAACGCGACGGGCGATTATAGCCAGCGCTACTTCTCGGTGAGCGCGACATCGACGTTGATTGGGAGTTTCGGCTCGAATTATCAAACCGGCATTGGTACGCCACGCCCCAGTGCGTCTTTGACGGTGGCCAGCAACGTCGAGACGCCGACGTCGAACGTCTTCGAAGTACAAAACCGCAGTTCTGCCACCGGAAACTACACGTCGAAGTATTTCACCGTCAGTTCAACCGCGACGTTGATCGGCGTAGACAATCTCGAATTTACCGACACGGTAAACACCAGCACCGTCATCTTCGATGGCACGGCTGCTGGCGTTATCCGTACGTCTGGAGCTGCGAGTACGATCACGTTCTCGGACACCAACAGTTCGATGTACTTTAAGGCGATGGCTCAGGCCTCGTTCACTGATAGTGGCGCTTATACGCCCTCCGGCCTTAATTTCTTCTCGATCGGTTCCAGTTCGAATCGTGCCAGCGGCTCCAACTTGCTCCAGCTGACGGATAGCGGTGTCCCTGTTGCCGGCTCGTCCATGCTGCTTCTTAATGCCTCCTCCGCCACGGCCTTCACGGGTATTAAGATGGTGGCCGCCTCGCTTTCAAGTGGCACGGGCCTCGACTTCGCCTTGAACGGCCTTACGAC
>CAZKMF010000070.1:0-4032 GCA_964553975.1 uncultured Gammaproteobacteria bacterium
ATTCACCGTGTCGATGAAAAGGAGATACGGCTCGCCAGTTTCGACGCGCGTCTTCAAAATTTTGCGCCACACCTCGGTCGCATCGAGTTCCTTGACCGCGACTTTGCGCTTCGGGTCGATCAGCTGGTAGGTGCGCTTTTCTTCCACAGCCTTCATGAATTCGTCGGTGATGACGATGCCGTGGTTCGTGTTCAAACAGCGGCGATTCATGTCGCCGACCGGTTTGCGGATGTCGATGAACTCTTCAATGTCCGGATGGTCGACGCGCAAGTACGCCGCGCCCGCGCCGCGTCGCACGCCGCCCTGCGAGACGGCAATGATCGACGAGTCCATGACTTTGATGAACGGGATGACGCCGGAAGACGTGCCGCCCATCGAAAGCGGGGCGTTCTGTCCACGCAGTTCCGACCAGCTCGTGCCGATGCCTCCGCCGTTCTTCGAGATGAACGCGTTCTCCGCGTATCCGGAGTAGATACCCTCGATGCTGTCCTCGAACGTGTTCAAAAAGCACGAGATCGGCAAGCCGCGATTCGTGTAGGTATTGGTCAGGACGGGCGTCGCCGGCATGAACCAGTTCATCGACATCGCGTCATACAGGCGCTGGGCATGCTCGGCATCGCCGCGCGCCATACCGCAGGCGACGCGAGAGAAGAACATTTGCGGATCCTCGACGATCTGACCGGTCGCGTCCTTCAGGAAGTAGCGGTCGCGAAGATTTTCGAGTCCGAAATAGGTGAGAAGCGCGTTGCGATCGGGTCGTGTCACGATTTTTCGCTGCACGTTGGCATCGCCGCGGTACTGCGGCGAATCCCAGCTGCCGCGACCCTGCGTTTTGACGAGAACCTCTTCAAGAAGAATATCGCGAGCGTCGACGAGGTCGTTATTGGACAGGGCGTCGATGACGGATGCGTGGCGCGGCATAGGCTTGCTCGTTAATAACGTAGACTTCGCTGACCGACGCGATGCGGCTCAAGCCCAATCCTCGAGGATGGCGCCTTTGCCGTATTCGGTCGCTCGATTTTCGAAAAAGTTGGTGTGCTCCTTGGCGTTGACCATCGTGTCGAGCCAAAGCAGCGGATTGGCGGTGCGGTATTTGGCTTCCAGGCCGATCTCTTGAAGCTTCTTGTCAGCGGTGTACCGGATGTAGGCCTTGACCTGATCCGCCGTAAGCCCCGGAACGTCGCCCATCGAAAAACAGGTGTCGATGAATTTGTCCTCGAGGTTGATCATGTCGTCGCAGGCCTTATAGAGCTTGGCCTGGAATTCCTCGGTCCAGATCTGCTTGTTCTCGGCGATCAGTTCGCGGAAGAGATGGCAGACGCCTCGGCTGTGCAGACTCTCGTCGCGGATACTCCAGGTGATGATCTGACCGACACCCTTCAGCTTTCCCATGCGCGGGAAGTTCATCAGAATGGCGAAGCTCGAGAACAAGCTAACGCCCTCCATGAACGCGCCGAAGACGGCCAGGTTCAGCGCGAGATTTTCGACGTTATCGGTTTCGAAGTTTTGAAGAAACTGATACTTGTTGCGCATCGCTTCGTACTCGAGGAAGGCGGAGTATTCCCGCTCCGGCAAACCGAGCGAGTCGTTGAGATACGAGTAGGCCCAAACGTGGATGCTTTCCATGGCGGCGAAGGCGGAGAGCATCATGCGAATTTCCGGTTTCGGAATCGCCGGGATCAGTTTGGTGTTGTAGTTGTTGTTGACCTCGATATCGCCCTGCGTGAAAAAGCGCAGAATCTGCACGATCAAATTTTTCTCTTCTTCGGAAAGGCGAAAGCGGTAGTCGGCGATGTCGGCTTCCATCGGCACTTCGGTCGGCATCCAGTGCGCCTGGTTCTGTTTCTGGAAGTATTCAAAAAAATGCGGGTACTCGAACGGCCTGTAAAATTTACGCGGCGTAAGAATGGGAGACGTGGCCATAGAACGTTCTATTGTTTTTCTTTCTGAAACCGCAGGGACCGCATTCCACAAGATATTGTGTCATGCGGTCCCAGTATACCACTACGTATAGTGGTTGTAGATCGTGAAGTGTGGATAAGACGGAACGGCTCACGACAGAGCTCGATCAGTCTAAAATCTTCGCCGCGGTTCTACCAGAGGAAAAGCTGTGGACAGGCCTACCCGCGCTCCTTTCTCAGATATGGCATGAGTCCTGACCCCTTTTCATGAGGTATTTTTGATGGTACTCCTCCGCCTTCCAAAAAGCCTTGGCAGGAGAGATCTCGGTCACGATCGGTTTTTGCCATTTTCCAGAAGCCTCGAGTACCGCCTTCGAATGCTCCGCCGCAACCCTCTGTACTTCGTCATGATAAAAAATCGCCGAGCGGTATTGTCTACCGACATCCGGGCCTTGGCGGTTTAACGTTGTTGGGTTGTGGTTTTCCCAAAACATTTCAAGCAGCTTCTCATACGTAACGACTGTCGGGTCGTAGGTTACTTGAACAACTTCTGCGTGGCCCGTGGTGTCAGCGCAGACGTCCTCATAGGTCGGATGCGCTTTCGTCCCGCCCATGTAACCGACGGCCGTGTCTTTTACGCCTTCCGTCTTCCGATAGAGCTCCTCGACGCCCCAGAAACAGCCGGCGCCGAAGGTTGCGGTTTCGAGTGTTGCCATATGCGGCTATCGTACACCATTGCCCGGAGGCCGAAAAAACGATACGCTTCCGCACGATGCGTACGCTTCTGGAACTCTCGAATCTGCGGAAATCCCACGGCCGCTCCGTCATCCTCGACGGGGTCAATTTGACCGTTTCCGAGGGGCAGAAGATTGCCTTGATCGGCCGCAACGGCGCGGGCAAGTCGACGTTGATCCGCATCCTGCTCGGAGAGGAAGAGGCCGACGCGGGAGAGGTGCGGAAGTTCCCGACCTTGCATGTCGGCGCGGTTTCGCAGCACGAAACGATTCCTGCCGGTATGAGCGGTTACGAGTATCTGATGAAAAAAACCGGACGCGAGGCCTGGGCCTGCGCCAAAACGGCGGCGCAGTTTGGCGTGCACCGCGCGCATCTTGAGGCACCCGCGTCGACGCTCTCGGGCGGGTATCAGATGCGCCTGAAGCTGACGGCGATGCTGCTTGAAGAACCGAACCTGCTCGTGCTCGACGAGCCGGTCAACTACCTCGACTTGCCGACGCTGCTTTTGCTCGAACGTTTTCTCAAAACGTATCGTGGCGCGTTTATTGTCACGTCGCACGATCGTGCTTTCCTGAACGCGATCGCCGACCGCACGGCAGAAATCGAGCGCGGGAAACTCACGTTCGCTCATGAACCGGTCGACGCCTATCTCCAACGCAAAGCGGAAACGCGCGCCTACATCTTGCGTACCAATAAAAAAATCCAGCGCGAGAAGACGCACGTACAGGAGTTTGTCGACCGCTTCCGTTTTAAAGCCAGCAAAGCCAAGCAAGTCCAGTCTCGCATCAAACAACTCTCCAAGATCACGCAGATCGACGTGGAGGGCTTGTTGCCGACCGCGCGCATCCGTATCCCCTCCCCACTCGTCACGCATGGGCCGGCGCTGCACGTGCAGGAACTCTCCGCCGGTTACGACGGCCACGCGATCGTGTCGAACGTCTCGTTTGATCTGCAGCGCGGAGATCGCGCCGCCCTGACGGGCGGCAACGGCATGGGTAAGACGACGCTGCTCAAGACGCTCGCCGGAGCGCTCGCTCCGGTATCCGGCGTGGTGAAATGGTGGCACAAAGCGGAGATCGGCTATTACGCGCAGCACACCGAAGCGGCGCTTAAGCCCGACGATACGGTCCTCGAACATCTGACGCACGCCGCTCCTGCGGACACGCGCCAGGAAGAGTTGTTGAAAATGGCCGGCGACTTCCTTTTTCGCGAGGACGACCTCGGTAAACGCGTGCACGTGCTCTCGGGCGGCGAACGGGCGCGTTTGTGTTTAGCCGGCCTCTTGTTGTCGAAACATAACGTCCTCTTGCTCGACGAACCGACCAACCACCTGGACGCGGAAACGTCGGAGGCGCTCGCGGCCGCCCTCCGCGACTATCCGGGCACGATCGTCTTC
>CAZKMF010000071.1:0-4140 GCA_964553975.1 uncultured Gammaproteobacteria bacterium
CGCTACGGCCTTCTTTCGATGGCCTCTTCGCTCGACCAAATCGGCACCTTCGGTCGCACGGCGGAAGACGCCAAGCTCCTGCTCGACGCAATCGAAGGCGTCGATCCTTTGGATTCCACCAGCGCCGAAACCTCGCGTTACGTCACGAGCCGCGTTTCCAAAAATGATTTGAAAGGCCTGCGCGTCGGATTGCCCGCGGAATTTTTCGCCGACGGCATGGATCCCGACGTCAAAGCGCGCGTCCTCGACGCCGCCAAAGAACTGGAAAAGCTCGGCGCCGAAATCGTCGACGTGAAATTCCCGTCGGCCGCATACGGCTTGTCGGTGTATTACGTCATCATGCCGTGCGAAGTCAGCGCCAACCTCTCCCGCTACGACGGCATGCGTTTCGGCCTGTCTGTTCCCGCGCCGACGTTGAAAGAAACGTATTTCGAAACGCGCGGTCAAGGCTTCGGCAAAGAAGTGCGTCGCCGCATTATGCTTGGCGCCCATGCGCTTTCCTCCGGTTGGTACGACGCCTACTATCTCCAAGCGCAAAAAGTGCGCGCCAAGATGAAGGCGGAGTTCACGGCCTTGATGCAAGATGTCGACCTGCTGCTTTCGCCGACGTCGCCATCGGTCGCTTGGGAAATCGGCGAGAAGTTCGATGATCCGATCGCGATGTATCTCACCGATATCTACACGGTGACGGTCAACGTCGTCGGCGCGCCGGCCGTGTCCGTGCCGTGCGGATTCGTCCGCGAGCTTCCGGTCGGTCTGCAGCTGATCGGCCGCCATTTCGAGGATGGTCTCGTGCTTGACGTCGCCGCGGCCTACCAAGCGTCCACTGATTGGCACACGCGCCGCCCAATGCTCTAAACGCCCGCTTCATGGGCGTTTTCTGGTATACTGAGCTCTGAAGAAATTTCCACACTATGCCCAGCAAAACTCCGTTCAAGCCGTCCCGCGCCCAGAAGACGAAACCGACGAAAGCATCCGTGACGCGCCAAATCACCGGCTGGTGGCAGCATGAAGGCCGCAAAATGGCCGCTGCGCAGCTCTGCACGCGCTGCGAAGCCGTTTGGTACGACGGTCACTGGCACACCGCGCCGGCCTTGGCCGCCACGCTTCGCGCTAAAAAGAAAGCAGCCGTAAAAGGCAGCAAGAAGCCGCTCCTCTGCAATGAGTGCCGTATTGCCGTGAATGGTCCGGCCGATCCGAAGCAGGCGCGCTTCGAAGGACAATTGACGCTTGAAGGTCTCACCGACGATAAGGAGAAGGCCGAAATCTTGGCGACCGCCCGCAACTTCGGCAAGAAACAGACGAAGCGCGATCCGGAAGACCGCGTCATCGCGATCGACGACCGCGGCGCGCGCGTCGTTATCACCACGACCGAAAACCAGACGGCCGTCGGCATGGGCAAAGCCATCGCGGCGTCCCACAAGGGCGGCGACCTCGTCATTTCGTGGTCGAAGACCGACTTGCCGGCCCGCGTGCGCTGGACTCGCAAACTGAAAAAGTAAATGCTCAACGTTTCGATCGACATCCTCGGCGTCGGGAAGTTTCTCCTGGTCGGCACGGCGCTGGTGCTCGTGTTTTTGATCGTGCGCGCGCTCGCGCGGTTCATACGCCGCCTCGCGGCGGGCGAGCGCTTGGAAGGCATGGATAGGAAAGCGATCCAGGCGCGTTGGGCGGAGATCGAGCGCAATGCCGACTCCGGCAACGAGATGAATCTCAAGATCGCGATCATGGAAGCCGACAAGCTGCTTGATCACGCCTTGAAAGCGATGGCTATGCCGGGAAAAACGCTCGGCGATCGCCTGAAATTCGCGGCCTATCGCTATCCAAAAATCCGGAACGTCTGGGGCGCGCATCGCCTGCGCAACTCGCTGGCGCACGAGGCCTCGTTCTATCTCGACCCTTCCATGGCCAAACGCGCCATCAGAGATTTCAAGGAAGCGCTTCGCGTCCTCAATTTGCTGTGATTCCGTACGTCGAATGGACAACCGTCGTACTCGGACCGGTCACGCTTCAGGTCTGGGGTTTTTTTGCCGCCCTCGGAGTCGTGATCGCCAGCGCCTACGCGCTTCGCGAGGCAAAGCGGAAAGGTCTCGACACGGGCAAGGTTGAGACGTTAATTTTTTGGACGATTGTTTGGGCCTTCGTTGGCGCCCGACTCATGCACGTGCTCGCCTACGACCCGTTCTGGTACGCGGCGCGTCCGCTTGAAGCGTTGAAAGTTTGGAACGGGGGATGGTCGTCCTTTGGCGGCTTCTTCGGCGCGGCCAGCGCCTTTTTTTGGCAGATGCGGAAGTCCGATCTCCCCCTCATGAAAACCGCGGATGTTTTGGTGCGTGCCTTGCCGCTCGGTCTGGGTTGCGGACGGATCGGCTGCTTCTTGATTCATGATCATCCCGGGACGTTGGCATACGGAGCGGGGAAGTGGCTAGCCGTGAACTATCCCGACGCGCCGCGGTACGATCTCGGTGTGCTCCTCGGCATTTTTGACTTCATACTCTTCGGCGCTCTTTTTCTCCTGCTTCGCAAGCCGCGCCGCGATGGTTTCTTGTTCGCGCTCTTCATGGTCGTCTATGGTCCCGCGCGCTTCTCGCTTGATTTTTTGCGCGCAAGCGACGTACGCTACCTCGGCCTGGCACCGGGGCAATACGCGTCGATCGCGCTGTGTGCGGCCGGTGCGTGGCTTCTCTTCCGCAGCAATCGTCGAACGGAGGTTTCGTGATGTCCGATGTACGTCCTGGTATCTATCGCCACTTCAAGTACGGCAACCTGTATCGGGTGATCGGCGTCGTGCCCGACGCCGGCGAGCCCAAGCCCGGCGAAGCGCCTCGGCCGCCGCTCGTCTTCTATCAAGCGCTTTACGGCGCCTTCGGCTATTGCTACCGCACACTGGAGGACTTCACCGCCGTTGTTGATCGTCCCGAGTTCAACTACCAAGGCCCACGCTTCACGCCCGTCAGCGCTCCCTGACGGATTTTTTTTGAAAAGAAAAAGCCCGGACGATTCCGGGCTGTTTCTGGCGGAGGGGAGGAGATTCGAACTCCTGATACCTTGCGGTATACTCGCTTTCCAAGCGAGCGCACTCGACCACTATGCGACCCCTCCAGGGGCGTGGTTTACCGGGTCAGTCTAGCGCAGGGACCTTAAAAAGACAAGATGCGAGACGTGGGTAAAAAAAGGCCGTCGGGTGTTCCGACGGCGAGGCTATTCCTTTTCGGCGCGGATGACGCGCACGGGCTCGATCCGACCGCTCCGGTAGACCTTGAGCAGCCAGGTATCGCCGACCGTGAAGCGCGCGTACGACGCGTACGACGTCGTCCCGTAGACGCCGTACTTCATGCCGGTATCGGTCTTCCGGTTGAAGTAGACGGTGTAATGCTCTTCGTACCGCAGTCGTTCGTCGACACCCGTCGCCGACAGCTTCGTCGGCCAGATGGCGTTCGCGTCGGTGCCTTGCGCCGTGTCGCGTGCCATCTCGGTCCAGGTGTCGTAGTGGTACGTGCACCACGGTTCGATGACGTCGCAGGTGTGGTAGCACCTGTCGTACTCGGTCCTGGTGCAGGTGTCGTAGCACGTGTCGCAGCGCTCGACCTCGTCGCATTCCATGTAGCCGTTGTCGAGGTCATGGCAGTTCTCGCGGCTGGTCGAGCAATGGCAGTCGTAGGGACGGCATTCGTACTCGACGTCGTGCGGACGACAGTCGTACGGGTTGCAATCCTCTGTGCCGCTCTTCCGATCGTGGCAGGTGAAGTCGTACGCGCTTCCCGGCGCGTTCTTCTTCCAGCCTTCGCCGGAGCGCACGGTGCGGTGATCGAGCATGACGATGCGTTCCCACGTCGTGCGCTCGACGGTGCCGTAGCCCTTCGCGGGCTTGAAGGCGCGAACGAGCAAGAAGACGATCGCTGCCAGCGCCACCACCGCGAGTACCATGACGGTACCGATCACGAGCATCTTGCGTCCGGAGGAGTCGAACTCCATGCGGCGCGGCGGCAGGGCGAACGACGGCGGCGGTCCTTGCGGGACCGGCTTCTCTCCGCCGCAGCGGAGACACGTTCCGTTCGTGTTCCTCTCCTGTCCACCGCAGAACGGGCAGTTCCAGTTCGGACCGGACACGGCCACGGCCAGCTCCTTCGGATCCGTCAC
>CAZKMF010000072.1:0-3200 GCA_964553975.1 uncultured Gammaproteobacteria bacterium
GTGTACTGAAGAATAATACGCAGTGCCGCTTGGACGGAAATTGGAAGCATTTCCGCGCAGAAGTCATATGCAGCACGTAGGGTACCACACTTCCCCGTTTTTTGACAGTCCCTCCCCTTCCACGTACCGTTGCCGTCCGGCATGCGGCCGGCAGGAAGGAATCTTCATGAACGCATCCGAGTCTGCAATGTCCGTCGAACGCGCGCGCGAAATCGCGCTCGGCAGGCGCGACGGCAAGCTCGGAGCGCCGTCGAAAATGCCCGGTTTCGCCTTTGGTCTTTCCGCTTTCAAGTGCCAGCGCGGCGCGGCGCTGGCCGAGGACCCGAACTCGCCCTGCGCGCACTGTTACGCCCGCTCGAACTTCTATCTGACGAAAGATACGGTTCGAGAAGCGCACGAGCGCCGTCTCCAAGGCCTGACACATCCCGCGTGGGTACTCGCCATGATCATTCTGATCCGCCACGAAGTCGATCCGAAAGATCCCTACTTCCGCTGGCATGATTCGGGTGATCTCCAAGGCGTCTGGCACCTGGCCAACATCGTCGAGGTCTGCCGCGAGACGCCGTCGGTCAACTACTGGCTGCCGACGCACGAGCCGTACATGGTGCGCGAATATCTCGCGCGCGTGCAGCGCGGCGAAGCGGAACCGATCCCGCCGAATCTCTGCATTCGCGTCAGCGCGGACAAGATGGATCAACCGCCCGCGCCGATCGAAGGCCTTGAAGGCGTGCGTACGTCGACGGTCCACCACGGACACGGCAACGCGCGCGTCGTGCAAGTCTCCGATCGCAAGAAGGACTCCGTCGAATGCAAATCGTACCTGCGCTCGAAGAAGCCCGGCTCCGCCGGCGTCTGCGGCAACTGCCGCGCCTGCTGGAACACGGACGTCGTCAACGTCTCGTATCCCATGCACGGCGAACGCGCTTCGAAATACCAGCTTCCTCTCTTCAAATAACACGCCTTTGCGTGTTTTTCGTTTTATCGATACCCTAGCTCGCGGGCATGCCGCAAAACGGCAAACTCGCCCATACGGAGGACCAGATGGCCAAAAAGAAAAAGGCTGTTGCGTCCGTTCGTAGCAGCCCGTTCCGATCCGACGCCTTGTTCGTGCACGGCACGACGTACCGACCGCGCTACGATGGAGCTTCGCTCCCGCTCCGCGCCATCAACGTGCTGGCGCAACCGCGCAAGACGTTCGAAGGACTCGAAGAGCTGTCGCTCGACATCGCCAAGAAGCGCGTCTTGAATCCGCCGACCGTCGCGCGGTTCGATACGGAGAGCTGTCTCCAGTACGTCGCGGCCGTGAATCGATTGTGGGATACGTCCTACGATATCGAACGCATGCACGCGCACGTTGAAGACGGCGTCACCGTGTACTATGTACTGCTCGCCGGCGAACGCCGCTTCCGCTCCTGCACACTCCTCTGGGAACGCGGCTGCGCAGAGTGCGTCGAAACGTACGGCCAAGAGAAGCCTGGACGCTGCTTCAAGCGCCACTTCGGAGGCAACGCGCTCGACGTGCGCACCTGCCGAAATATTCCGCCGCTTGCGGCGCTGTTCCTTCAACTTTCCGAGAACACGCACGTGCCCGTGCCCGCGCACGAAGAAGCGGCGGCCTACGCGCGTCTCTTCGCCTTGATCCGCAAGGCCGACGAAACGTTTCCCGTCGCGCGCTTCGCTCGCGAAGTCGGACGCAACCCCGAGACGATCCGCAAAGCGCTGCGCTACCACGCGCTGCCGACGATCGCCAAAGAGGCGGTCGAACGCGGACACGTCGCCTACGGCGTCGCGATCGAGATCGCCCGCTTGCAGGAAGACGGCCTGACGCCCGAACAACTGGAGTTTTGGATCCAACGCTCCATCGTGGAACGGCGCAAGGTCGAGGAGTTTCGCAAGCTGGTGAACGCGCATCTCGCGGAGCGGCATTCGGGACAGCAATCGCTGCTCGATCTGTTCCAGTCGGAACAAGCAAAGGTCGCGGCGAAAGCCCATATCCGCAGAACGGTGGAAGCCAAATCGATCCAGGCGCTCTGGAGTTCGATCCACTACCTTGCCCGCGTGCAACAGCTCTTCGAGAGCGACGTGCTGGGCGGTCCAAACGCCGTCTACTCGGCGGAAAGTCCGCTGCGCGTCTACGGCACGCTGGTCGAACGCATGCGCGAACTGCTGCCGAAGCTGAGAAAGCTCCTTTCCGCGCGCAAGTCGAAAGACTACCAAGCCGTCCTCGACGAAACGCACGCGCTACTCACCGAACTCGGCGCCACCGACACCGCACTCGCACTCTAGACGGCTCACGCCGTCTTTTTTCTTTTCCAATGCTACAATGGTTCCGCTATGCCTTTCTCCGCTTTCAGCGCGAAGGATCGGGCCCTGTTCCGCCGGCTCACGACGCCGGCGAAGATTCAGGATTTTTTGAACGCCATTCCGATCAACCGCGAGCCGGAGGGCGACACTGTGCTGTCGCCACTCCGCGTGCTTCGCGAAAACCGTGCGCACTGCATCGAAGGCGCGATGCTGGCCGCGGCGATCTTCCGTTTTCACGGCGAACCGCCGCTTGTCGTCGACATGGAAGCGGCTTCGTGGGACCAAGACCACGTCATTGCTGTTTTCAAACGTAACGGACACTGGGGCGCGATTTCAAAAACGAATCATCCGGTGCTGCGGTATCGCGAACCGGTCTATCGCACGATTCGCGAACTCATCATGTCGTACTTTCACGAATACTCCCCCGTCGGCGGCGAAAAGAAGACGCTCCGCGCGTACTCGCTGCCGGTTGATCTGACGAGGTTCGACGCTGTTGATTGGATGACGCGCGAAGACAACGTGTGGGACGTGCCGTATCACCTGTGCGAGGTGAAACATTATCCGATCCTGACGCGTTCGCAGATCGCCAGCCTTCGCACGCTCGACCCTATTGAAGTCGACACGAGCTCACGGGAAGAATGGCCGGCGAAACCACGGTAAGCTATACTCAGCGCATCGCACGTAACCTCTCACGCTATGCATACGAATGACGACGCGAGTTTGGAAGAGAAGAAGGCGGACTTGCAACGCCAGATCGACACGTACGAGCGCGACATCGCCGACGACGCGGCTGGCGAGCGCGTAATGGATCCACAAAAACTACGCGACGCGGAACGTGCGCTGAACATGCTGAAGCAGGAATTGGAAGATTTGGAACAGGCCTCGTAGGCCTGTTC
>CAZKMF010000073.1:0-9403 GCA_964553975.1 uncultured Gammaproteobacteria bacterium
CTGCCGCCTATCGAGACGGCGTGCTGCCTCTCAGCCCTGCCTCCTAGGAAATCGAAAACTCTCTTGTACACGCTCTTGAGTGGGAAACCCGCTCTCAAAGCGACAGCGCGATGTACGTTCGGCACGCTCATAACGCCCAACCCAGCGGCAAATAACGCATCGCGCCCGACACGTCCTTTCACCGCTTCAAAATGAACGCGATCCATCATCGCTTTTCGAAGATAGTCCCGATATCCGATTAATCCTTGGACGATCTTATTCCCCTCGGGAGTGAAGCGGCCGTTTTCATCCATCCACCCTCTCTCAAACAGACGTCGCGAGACCAATTGTTCAGCGCCGGTCATGCCGACAATTCCAACCTTTCCAGCAGGATAGATCGTCGCTGCCTTAAGCTGAAACGGTGTATGTACGACGTCGTTCCTGAGACGCGCAACGAGCCGCTTAACAGCTGGGTCATATGCCAAACTGCCTTCATCCGCTAGTTCGAGAAGCGCGGTCGCGAGCGCCCGCGGGAACGCCGCTTCTTTTTCCGACGGCAGGAAAAACGGCGCTTCATGCGCGTACAAACCTTCGGGTGCTTCAAATTCAGTAGTCACTGCTGACATGGTGGCCATGCTACCACGATCCGCCGCCGCCACCACCGGAACCGCCGCCGGAGAAACCTCCACCGCCGGAACCAGGGCGCGAGGAAGACGCACTCGCGAAGTGCTGCGACAGACTGCTCATCGATTGCGTGAACGCGACCGTCGACCAGGCCGTTTGGGTTCCGCCTCGATACCATGAAGGTGCTTGGACGTGAAGCTGCGCGAATGCCTTGGCCCACTTGGCGCCGAGACCGAACGCCATCGCGTACGGCAGCGTGCGGAAGAAAATGTTTTGATCTTCCATCCACGGCGCGCGGTACTTCTCAACCTTGGAGATGAATTCGCGATAGCCGCGCGCTTGCCGTACGGCTGTGATCCCTGACGGCGACCACTTCGGCATTTGCCAACCGAAGACGAACGCGATCGCGCCCGTCGCGAAGAGCGGTCCGATATACGCCGGAACGATAAAGGAGAGCATGACGAAGGCGCTTCCGAGGATGATCCAAGCGACGCGGACGGAGTCGGGATTTTTTTCGAAATACCCGCGCTCGGTCAGAGAGGCCATCACGCCGGAGGTGAACTTCGGATAATCCTTGTAGAAGGTGTTCTGAAGCGAAGACACGAGCACGCGTTCGCCGACAGAACCTTTGAACAAGGCGGAAAGGAGATCGCGTTCGAATTGCCTTAGCGTCGCGTCGGCACGTCCGTCTTTTTCCAAAATCAGCGTGTACTGCTTGGAGTTCATGAGCAACCCCTTCTTTTCGCTCTCTTCGATCGCCACGTACCCTCGCGAAGCGAGATCGATAATTGTCGGCGCGATTTGCTGCGCGTACGTCGTTTGCAAGATCAGCGATTGCGTTTCGGCCGGCGTAAGTCCGGCGGGCGGCTCATACTGCACGACCGTCGTGCCGAGCGGCGTATCCTTGCCGTGCTTATGCCAATACGCGTACATGAAGACGAACATCAGGATCGGCAAAAGAGAGATGGCGTACATCGGGAACGCGCGCCACACCTGTCTCCAGAACGACGGGCCCGCGACGACACCTTTCGGGAAACCGACAGCGATCGTCATCGCGTCTCCCGGCGCGATCGTTACCGCGTCGGCAACCGTGCCGGTTCCGGAAATCGTGCAGTTTTCGGCGGTTGAACCGTACACGCCGGTGTAGCAGCGGCTTTGTTGCACTGTCGCGCCATCTGGCAAAGTGACGCGTGCCGTCACGATCGGCAAAGGCACATCCCACCCGTTACCCGTCACGTTCCAATACACCTCGTCAAAATTATCGAAACTGCGCACGGCGTCCAAGACATGGTAGCGCAGCACGTACTCGTGATGGCCGGTCAGTGTCGCGTCTGGATCGCCAATCTTCCAGACGACACTGTCGTCCTTTTTCGAAGAGGCGACCTGGACCGGCGCGCCGTCCATCGTCACGCCTTCCAAGCGGATGCCGATCTCATACTTTTTTCCCGCGTCATTCACGCCCTTGTACGGAACGTAGCGGAAGATGCCGTGGCGCGGCTCGTTGAAATCAGCGCCGATTTCTTCCGTGACAAGCATGCCGCCGTCCTTCTGGACCGCGACCGTCGAACGAAAACTCGTCATCGCCCAAGGGGCCTGTTGTGCCGAGGCTGAGAACGGCAGGAGGGTCGCGAGAAGCGCGAGAGCCGCGAGAAAACGTTTCATATCAACGTAGGTATTTCCTCTTATTAGAGATCTGTTCGTCGAGCGTCTTGGCGTAATGTACGTTGCCGTCCTTGTCGGTCAGGAAGTACCAGTAGGGGTTGCGCGCGGGACGTATCGCAGCGAGGATGGCCGTCATTCCGGGATTGCCGATCGGTCCGGGCGGCAGGCCTCGATACTTGTAGGTGTTCCAGGGGTTGTCGACTTTCGTGTCTTGATAACTGACCGAGGGCTTCGAGTGTCCCGTGATGTAATTCACCGTCGAGTCCGCTTCGAGACCGCGCCCAGCATCGACCCGCTTCCAGAACACGTCGGCGACCATGGCGCTATCCTCGGCGCCGCGCACTTCCCGCTCGATCACCGAGGCAAGGATGAGCACGTCTCGGAGCGAACGATGCTTCTCAGCAATCTCTCTTCGCAGTTCGGGCGTGAGTTTGTTTTCAAGGTTCGCCAGCATGCGCCTTACGACCGGTTTCGCGCCACCATCGGCGTAGACGCGATAGGTGTCGGGGAACAAATATCCCTCAAGCGAAGCGTTTGCGGGTAGGTCCGCGAGCGCGGAGTACGAAGCCGCCCAGTCCGGCAAGCTGCCGGGTTTCACGAACTTCGCGCTCTCCCCCACTTCCGCGTAAAATTCTTTCTTTGACGCGATACCTTCCGCTTCCAGATAATCGGCGATGTCGTCGATCGTCCAGCCTTCAACGATCGTAATCTCACGCTCGTTCGAGACCGGCTTGCCGCCGGCGAGGGCACGCTCGATTTCGTTGGTCTTCATCGACGGCGAGAGCTCGTAGCTGCCGGACGCGAATTTCGACTGATCGCCGCGGCGCCAGACGGTGAACAAAAAATATCGCGCGCTGCGTATCAAGCCGGCTTTCTCGAGCCCTTCCGAAATAACGCGCGCGCCGTCGCCCTGATGCACGACGTACAGCTTCGATACAGCGTCTTTGGAAACAGGTCGATCGGAATTGAAAAACGCCAAGCCGCCGATACCGATCGCAATCAACGCGCCAGCGAGAAGAGCTTTCATGATTTCAGTTCAAGAAGTCCGAGCCTGGTGAGCGCGAGAAAGGCCAGAGAAACGGAAGCGAGCGAGCGAATCTCGCCGCGAGCGATCATCTCCAGCAATTCTTTCGGTTCGACGAGAAACGTTTCGATGACTTCGCGAGGATCGTCGACGGGCTCGCTCAGTCGTTGCACGTCGCGGGCGATGTAGGCATGGAACAGCGATCGCGATCCGGTCGGGTTGGGCGCGTGCGCGCCGAGCGATTCCCATTCGCCGCCGCCATACCCCGTTTCCTCCATGAGTTCGCGCTGTGCGGCGACGAGCGGATCCTCACCTTCGCCAAGGCCTCCGATTGTATGTTCCGTCACGACTTCGCGCACGCCGTGCTTATACTGGCGATTCATGATGATTTTACCCTCGGGGGTCATGGCAAAGACTTGGGCTCCGCCGGCTTTGTCATTCACGAAGAAATCCGTGTAGACGCTGCCGTCGGGCAGTTCGACGGTTTCTTGGACGATATTCCAAAAACGATTGTTGAAGACCGTTTTAACGTCGAGAATTTTCCACGGCAGAATCGCCATATCAAAGATACTTTTTCATTTTCTTTCTCTCGAGCGTTTCGACGAGTTTTTTCACGTCCTGCGCTCGCTCCTTCGGACACACAAAGACGACGTCTTCCGTTTCCAGCACGATCATGTCTTTCAGTCCGACCGTAGCGATCAATTTTCCGGTGAAACTGTACAGCAGGTTTCCGTTCGATTCGTGTCCGATATGGGCGCCGCGCGTCACGTTCGCGTCCGGCTTACCGGAGAGCACGTCGTGCACGGCACGCCAGTGGCCGACGTCCGCCCAGCCAAAATCCGCGGGAACAACGAGCATCTTTTTTTCTTTTTCAAGAACGCCATAGTCGATCGAGATCGGAACGATACGCTCAAAAGCGGCGGCAAGCGTTTTTTCATACCGCTTCGATCCGCTGGCCGCGCGGATGCGTTCAAGCTGCTTCCACGTCTTCGGCAGATGCGCTTTGAAGGCGGTAAGAAGTATTTTTGCTTCGGCGACGATCAGGGTCGGATTCCAGAGATATTCCCATTGCGCGACGTACGTCCTCGCGGTGGCAAGATCCGGTTTTTCGCGGAAGCCTTCGACGTCAAATATTTCGTCGCTACCGTCTTTACGCGCGAAGCGCATGGCCTGCGAACCCATTTTGATATACCCGTAGCCCGTTTCCGGATACGTTGGACGCACGCCAACCAGCGCGAGACGGCCGGATTTTTTCGCGGCCTTCTCGGCGACGCGAATCACTCTCCAATATTCTTTCTCGTTTTTGACGTACGCGTCGGAATTGATGGTCGCGACGGTCGCCTGTGGGTCGCGCGCCAACGCGATTGCTGCTCCAAAACCGACCGCCGCTGCCGTGTCGCGCTTGACCGGTTCAATGAGCAGGTTGGCCTGCGGCAATTCCGGAAGATCTTTACGAATCAGTTCGGCTTGCGCAGCGTTCGTAACGACCAAAATGCGCGTGGCGGGCAAGCCCGCGCGCAATCGCTTCCATGTGGAGCGCAGCAGCGTGTCCGTACCAAGAATCGGTTGGAGCTGCTTCGGAGTGTTTTTACGCGAAACGGGCCACAGACGCGTTCCGCTGCCGCCCGCAAGAAGTACGGCGTACAGGCTCATACGTTTCGTTTTTTGTATTTTCTGAAGACGGGCAAGAATTCGAGATACGGCTCGATCCCCTTTTTGATTGGCGCCGCCAGACGCGCGCACACGTAGCCGACGACGATGCCTCCGAGTACGTCGGACGGATAGTGAACGCCGACAAAAATTCTTGAAAGACCGACGTAAGCGGCCAGCACGAGCATGATCCAGCCCCATTTTTTGTTATGCAGCCAGACGCCAAACGCCAGCGCGAAGGCCACGCTCGCATGCCCCGACGGAAAAGACTTCTCAAGAGGCGATTTTTCGATCAGTTTCACGACATCAGGAAGCGTGACGAACGGTCGAGGTCGGAACCAGAGGAAGCCGATCACGACTTCGACCGCGAGCGCTAGCGCGGCGCCGAGACCGACATGGAACATGTTTTCAAAACGCCCTTCAAAATGGTCCGTTTTCCAAGAAACAGCGACGTAGGCAATCACAAGCGCCGCCATGAGGACAATCAGCTTGTTCGCGCCGAAAATAAAGACGGCGTCGGTCGCGACGTCGCGTCCGGCCAAACCATTCATCAACCTAAAAACACGGACATCAAGCGTCGGGGTCATACCGCCATCATAGTGGCGGAACGGGGTTTTGGGAAGATCAGTCGCGCCCGAGGATCATCGCGGCCAGGAAGACGAAAATGGAAGCGCCGACGATCGTGCCGCCGGCGGCCAAATCAAGTGCGTACGAGAGAATAAAACCGATCACGACGGAAAAGAGGGAAAGCGCGATTGCAAGCGCGTGCGTTTTTTTGAAGCTGAGTTTGAAACGGGACGCGGCCAACACAGGCACGACCATGAGCGCGCCGACCAAGAGCGCGCCGACGATGCGCAGAGACAGCGCGATCGTGACGCCCGCGAGCACGGCCAAGAGCGCGTTGAAGACGCCGCTTCGCATGCCTCCAGCCGTGGCCAGCTCTTCATCAAGACCGAGCAAGAAAAATTCCTTATAGCAGGCGAGAATCGTAACGAGCACCACGCCGCCCAGCGCGAGCACCGTCGCGACGTCGACGGACGAAACGGTCGTTACACTGCCGAAGAGATACGAAAACAAGTTGGCATTGAAGCCGTGCGCCACGCCGATCAGGATCACCGCCAGCGCCAAGCTGCCCGAGAGCACCAAAGAAAGCGCGGACTCGCCGAAGAGTCCGCCGCGCGAACGCAAGCGCTCAATCAAAAGCGCAGCGACGACGGCGAGAGCGACCGCTGCGAGGATCGGATTGAATCCGAGCAGAAGTCCGGCCGCAACGCCGGCAAGCGAGACGTGCGCGAGCGTGTCAGCCAAGAAGGACTGGCGGCGCACGACAAGGAAGATGCCGATCGTCGGGGCAATGACGGCGATCGCCAAAGCCGCGAGCAAGCCTCGCACGAGGAAGTCGTATTGAAAGAAGGAAAACAGCATATCAGTGCGAGTGGTGATCGTGTTCGTGTTCGACCAGTTTGACTTCGCGTCCGTAGAGCTGGACGAGGAAATCTTCTTTCAAGAACTCGCCAGGGCGTCCATGACAGACCATCTCGTGGTTAAGGCAGAGCACCGACGTCGCTTCGTGCGAGACGAATTCGACGTCATGGGTCACGAAGACGATCGTCATGCCTAACTCGCGATGCGCCCGCGCCAGAAACGCGCGGAACGCGTCTTGCGACGCCGCGTCGACCCCAACCGTCGGTTCATCGAGCACGAGCACGCGCGGCTTGGCCGCAAGAGCGCGCGCGATGAATACGCGTTGACGCTGTCCGCCGGACAGCGCGCCGATCGTGCGGCTTGCGAGGCTTTCGAGATCGAGAATACGCATCGCTTCCGACACGGATGTCTCGTCTTCTTTCGACCACGGACGGAAAAGACCGCGGCGCGGCGTCCTTCCGCTCGCAACGATCTCTTTCACGGTCGCTGGAAATTCTCCAGCCGCGCTTGAGACGCGCTGCGGCACGTAGCCGACGTCAGCGCGCGCCAGCGGATCGGACGACGGACGACCAAAAATGCGGATGACGCCGGACGTCGGTTTCAAAAGGCCGAGCAGCAGTTTCACAAGCGTTGTTTTTCCTCCGCCGTTTGGGCCGATCACGGCCAGGTACTCTCCGCTTTTCAGCGCAAAATCGACGTCCTGCAGCACTGGAATGGAGCCGTAGGCGAAAGAAAGCCCGTGCGCTTCGATCGCGAGGTCGTTCATTGGCATAGCAGCGCGCTTCTCAGCGCATCAAGGTTTTGACGCATGAGCGTGAAATAGTTCGCTCCTGTCGCTTTCTTATTTTCCGTCAGGCCTTCGATCGGATCAAGGACGTCCGTGCGCGCGCCGATTTCTCGCGCGATCGTCTCGGCTAACTTCGGACTGACCAGTTCTTCAAAAAAGATGACGTGAGCTCCAGCCGCACGCGCGAGCGAAGCGATTTCGGTCATGCGTCTTGGAGACGGTTCTTCGTCCGGCGACAGTCCGGCAATCGGCAAGATGCGGAGGCCGTAACGCGCGCCGAGATAACCGACGGCGTCGTGCGATACCACGACAGTGCGCGACGCGCACGTCGCGAGACCCTTCACATATTCGTCATTAAGCCCGCGAAGATCCGAAACGACGCGCTCGCCGTTTGCACGATACTCTTCCGCATGCGCCGGATCAGCGGAAACGAACGCGTCCTGAATCGCGGCGACCATGCGTTCGGCCAGGACCGGATCGAGCCAGGCGTGCGGATCCTTTTCGATGGACGGAATCACGTCCGTCATGCGCGCAACTCGTACGCCTCCGCGTTTCAGGTCGGGCACGATACGATCCATCCACGCGTCGAGTCCGCCATTCATGAGCACGACGCTCGCCTCGCGTGCCGCCAACAGATCACGCGGCGTCGGTTCGTAGTCGTGCGGTTCGCTGCCAGCGGGCGTAATCGTCCTCACGGACACATGTCCCCCGCCGATCCGTTCAGCAAAATCTGCCAAAGGATAAAACGTCGCGACGACGCGCATCGTCCCGTTCGACGCGGCGCTGGGCGCCAACGTCGCGACGCGCCAAGCCACGAGAGCGGCGACGGACGCGAGAAGCAGCAGGAGAAGTAGCGCGCGGTGCATAGGCCTCCATTATTTGCGACAATGTCGCATTTGTCAACGTGGTGTGTTGGTCGCGCGCCGCATCGGTAAGTCCGAACCGATCCACGCCGGTTTATCGATCTTAGTAAAATCAATCTCGTCCGTCTCCGTTTTTTCGTATCCGGGTTTCAACACCGTCAGATAGTAGAGGCCCGCGCCGACGTTGAACGCGTACCTTCCCTGCGCGTCGGTCAGCTTCGTCTCCAGCACCTTGTGATACGGAAGGGAAAGCACGCGGATAATCGCGCCCGCAATCGGCTTGCGCGTATCGATATCGCGCACGACGCCATACGACGTCGGCGTCGATGGCTCGGCCAAACGCATGAAGAACTGGTAGACGAACAGTTGTGCCAGGAACAAAAGGAGCATTTTCAAGTTCGGCGCGACGATCAAGGCAAGCGCTCCGAACAAGGGACCTAGGGCCGCAATCGTTTTGCGAAGCACTTTTTTGTTCTGAACGGAAAGCAACGTTTTGGCATCGACGAGCGGATCCTCCTCGGGATCAAGCGGAATATTCACGGTCAGCGCCTGCCCTCCGCCCTCGGCACGCAACAGCGTGCCGTGATAGATGTCGGAAAAAGCCCCATCGTCACTCAGCGTCTCAAGTGATGCCGCGGGAAACCGGAAACCGGGCTTCACGACCTCAAGCCGATACTCCCCCGCGCCGGGCATGAAAGCGAAACGGCCGTCTTTGTCGGTCACTTTTGTGGCCACGGCGCGATTCGTCTTTGCGTCGATCAAACGCACCGTCGCGAGATCGATCGGAACTTTCGTTCCTGCGTGATAGACAACACCCCAACGCTGCCGCTTACGCCGCGACAAAAACGCGAACGGCTGGGTCAGAAGCACGAGCAATAAACGTCCGACATCACCGAACGGCATCGCCGTCGATGCGGCCGTAGAAAAAGCCGCGAGTGCGCTCACGATCGACGCCGGCAATATCACGAACGTATTCGCCGTCTGCACATCAGTTTTTCCGGCGCGCTCGCGCGCGAGTTGCGCAAGTTCTTCGGCCGAGCCGAACGCCGCGTTGATCTCTTCGGCTGACGGAAGATATTTGACCAAGGCAACGAACGTCGAAAGACCGCTCGCACCCGACTCGCCACCGACAAAACCAGCGTCCGTCAGAAGATGCGGACCGTCTGAAAGCGAGCCCGTCGGAGTTTCAAGAGCGAACGTCACCTCGTACCGCTCGCAGTCGTGCTCGCAAATTGTGCCATCCTTGTTGAGCGAGCGATACACGTACGGCACGCCGTGGGGCAGCACGTTAAACGGCGCGTTTTGCAGATAGATGATCCCCGTTTGTCCGCCGTTCGGCGTGATGCCGGCGTCCGAAATCATCTTCGCGGCCTCACTGCCGATCACGAG
>CAZKMF010000074.1:0-1908 GCA_964553975.1 uncultured Gammaproteobacteria bacterium
GCTTTTGACCCTGCGACGAGTAAATCTTTTGCGTTTCGTGCGTGAGGTAGGTTTGGACGGCTTCGCGACCCTTGAACTTGTAGAGTTCCTGGAGATCGAGGTCGCCTTCGGTGAGCTGGTCGCCCGGTTCAACCGCCTGACCGTCCTTCACGTAGAGCGTGTAGCCCGGCGGAATGACGTATTCGGTATCCTTATTAGCTTCGCCAACGAGCGTGATCACCGTCTTCGCGACTTTGACGACGCCGCCGAACGGAGCCCATTCCTTCGTACCGTCCTGGCGATTGATGAGCGACTGTCCCTGCGCGACCTTCTCGCCGTCTTTGACGGCAATCTCGTCGCCCTTCAAGGATTTGAACTTCACTTCGGCTTCTTCGGTGTGGCTGATGCGCACGACCTTGGAACCGGAGAGGCTGTCGACAATGCGTTCGCCGGAAGCCGTTTCAATAATGCGGCGTTCGACTTCCTGGATCTTGGCGATGCCGGCAACGTCGGCCATGAAGGCCTTGCGCTTCGGCGGACGCGCTTCGAAGAGTTCTTCGACGCGCGGGAGACCCTGGGTAATGTCGGAACCGGCGACACCACCAGTGTGGAACGTACGCATCGTAAGCTGCGTGCCCGGTTCGCCGATGGACTGCGCGGCAATGATACCGACGGCAGTGCCCATGCGGACGAGCTTGTTGTAGCCGAGATCGTAGCCGTAGCACTTCTGGCAGACGCCCTTGCGCTGCTTGCAGGTGAGGACGGAGCGCACCTTAACCGACGGGATCTCGAGCTTGATCATCTCGCGCGCGTTGGCTTCGGAGACGATCTCCCCCTCTTTGACGATCACCTTGCCGGTTTCCGGATGCTTCACGTTTTCGAGTACGCAGCGGCCGACCGTGCGCGTGGCGAGTGTTTCACCCATTTCCTTGGACTCTTCGGCGGTGATGACCATGCCGACGTCCGTGCCACAGTCGTCGCTGTGGATCACGACGTCCTGCGCAACGTCGACGAGACGGCGCGTCAGGTAGCCGGCGTTGGCGGTACGAAGCGCGGTGTCAGTAAGACCTTTACGTGCACCGTGCGTCGAGATGAAGAATTCGAGAACATCGAAACCTTCTTTGAAGCCCTTCTTGATCGGAAGTTCGATAATGTCGCCGCGCGGGTTGACCACGAGACCTTTGATACCGACCATCTGGGTCAGCTGCGACCAAGAACCACGAGCGCCGGATTCGATCATCGAAGCGACCGAGCCCTCCTTCGGGAGTTGGAGCTTGGCTTCCTTGGTGATGCGATCCTTGATCTCCGTCCAGACCTTGATGATCTGGAGGTAGCGTTCGTGCGTGGTCAGCAAACCTTCGGCGAACTGCTCTTCAACTTCCTCGACGCGCTTTTCACCTTCAGCCAGGAGTTCCGGCTTGCCTTTGATCGTCGGCAGGTCGTCCATACCCCAGGAGAAACCGGAGCGGGAGGCGTAGTGGAAACCAAGTTCCTTGAAGTCGTCGAGAAGTGCGGCGGCGCGTTCGGTGCCGTGGAATTCCAGGCAGAGACGAACGAGGTCGGCGGACTTCTTGGTGTCGAGCGCTTCCGAGATGCGCGGCAAGCCTTCCGGCAAGACGCTGTTCAGAAGGATGCGACCCTGCGACGTTTCAACCGGCTTCGCGCCCTTTTCGACGCGGCAGAGAATTTTTTCGTTCAGCTTGATGTTGCCGGACTGGTACGCCAAGCGGACTTCCGACGGAGAGGCATAGGCCTTCATCGGAGCACCGCCGTCGCGTTCAGTAAGACGCGAGAGGTAGTGGATACCCCAGACGATGTCCTTGTTCAACATGGCCGGCGGAGCGCCGGTGGCAGGCTTGAGCAAGTTCTTCGAAGAGAGCATCAGTTCACCCGCTTCGCGCTTCGCTTCTTCGGTCAGCGGCACGTGGA
>CAZKMF010000075.1:0-7222 GCA_964553975.1 uncultured Gammaproteobacteria bacterium
TCTACTCGATCGTCGGCAATGATGAAACAGGGCGCCACATCATCGAAACGATTCACAAAGAAAAAGTGAGTTGTGACTACGTCCAGATCGATAAGAAACAGGAGAGCAACTATTCCGTCGTCTTGAACTTTAAAGGCGAACGGACGATCCTCGTCTATCACATCGATCGCGCGTACAAGATGCCGAAGTTCAAACCGACCAAGTGGTTCTACCTGACCTCGATGGGTAAGAATCACATGGATTTCCACTTGCAGTTGCTTGGCCACGTAAAGAAAACGGGTGCGCAACTCGGCTTCAATCCCGGCACGCATCAGCTCAAACAAGGTCTTGAAAAACTGAAACCCCTGCTCGCCGCCACGACCGTACTCTTCGTGAATAAGGAGGAAGCGAAACGTCTCGTCGGAGAAATCGTCGACATGAAAGAGCTGCTCGCGGCAACCAAGCGCGTGGGTCCAAAAATTGTCGTCATCACCGACGGTGAAAAGGGCTCCTTCGCCTATGACGGCGTGACGTATTGGAAATGCGGCATCACCGAAACACCCGTCATTGAACGCACCGGCGCCGGCGACTCTTTTGCCACGGCCTTCATCGCCGCCCTCAACCACGGGAAGGAAATCCCCGACGCGCTTCGCTGGGGAACGATGAACTCCGGCTCGGTCATCACGAAAGTCGGCCCGCAAGCAGGGCTTCTGACCAAGAGCCAGATGCAAGCCTGGCTGAAGAAGTATCCAAAGCCGAAGGCTGAGCAGTTCTAATATGCTGACGACACTGAAAAAGGTTTTAGCAAAAGCGAACGCGGGCGGATACGCCGTCGGCGCGTTCAACGTCAACAACCTTGAAATCCTGCAGGCTGTCATGGAGGCGGCCGTCGCCAAGCGCTCCCCCGTCATCGTGCAAACGAGCGAAGGCGCGATCGAATACGCCGGCATGGACTACCTAAAAGCCATGGTCGACGTCGCTGCCAAGGCGGACGTCCCCGTCGTTTTCCACCTCGATCACGGCAAGAACCTGGACGTCGTGAAAAGGGCTATCGTCTCCGGTTACACGTCGGTCATGTACGACGGCTCGGCACTGCCTGAGGCGGAAAACATCGCAAATACCAAGAAAGTCGTCGCTTGGGCCCGCTGGAGAGGAGTATCCGTCGAAGCGGAGCTTGGTGCGATCGCTGGCATCGAAGACTTTGTCTCCGTCGAAGAAAAGGACGCGAATCTCACGAATCCGGAAAAAGCATTAGCTTTCGCGAAGACGACTAAATGCGACGCGCTCGCCATCGCTGTCGGCACGCTGCACGGCGCGTTCAAGTTCAAGGGTGAAACGAAGTTGGATTTTGATCGCATTACGGCGATCAAAAAACTGATGAAGATGCCGCTTGTCCTGCACGGCGCTTCCGGTATTTCACCGGAGCTCGTCGAACGCACAAAGGCGCAGTGCTCGATTCTCGGCGATTGCGCGCGGCTCGAAGGCGCGCACGGAGTTTCGGACGAGGCCATCGCTGAAGCGATCAAGCGCGGCATCAACAAGATCAACGTCGATTCCGATCTGCGTATCGCCTTCACCGCCGCCGTGCGCGAAACGCTGCTCAACGATAAAACAGCGATCGATCCGCGCAAGATCATCGGCCCCGCCAGAAAGCTCATGACCGAAGTCGTCGCGCATAAAATGGAACTGTTCGGTTCCGCCGGAAAAGCTTAAACCTATGGCTACAATCCTCGTCACGCGCAAAATTCCGAAGTCTGGGCTCGATTTGCTCAAAGCCGCTGGCCACAAGATCAAGCTCCATAACAAGAGCTCGGCCATGCCGCGCAAGGCCATGCTCAAAGCGGCAAAAGGCTGCGACGCCGTTCTCTCGCTTCTCACAGACAAGATTAACGACGAATTTTTCAACGCCGCGGGCGCTCAACTGAAGATCGTCGCGAACTACGCCGTCGGCTTCGACAACTTCGACCTCACGGCGTTCAAGAAGCGCGGCGTGCAGGCCGCGAACACGCCTGGCGCGCTCAGCGTCGCCGTGACGGAGCACACGCTCGCGCTCATCTTGGCTGCCGCCAAGCGCGTCGTCGAAGCGGACCGCTTCACCCGGTCCGGCAAGTACAAGGGCTGGGAGCCGGATCTCTTGCTCGGCACCGAGCTCACCGGAAAGACGCTCGGCGTCCTCGGCCTCGGACGCATCGGCGCGGACGTTGCCCGCCGCATCAGCTGCTCGCTCGACATGAAGGTGCTCTACTACGACGTGAACCGTAATGAGCAATTCGAGAAAAGTTCTGGAGCGAAATTCGTCGGCGTAGAGGAGCTCTTGAGAAACTCCGATGTCGTTTCCATCCACGTCCCTCTGCTCCCTTCCACCCGTCACCTGATCGACGCTTCAAAACTGAAGATGATGAAGAAGAGCACTATTCTGGTCAATACCGCGCGCGGACCCGTCATCGACGAGAAAGCGCTGGTCGCCGCGCTCAAGGCCAAACGTATCGCCCACGCAGCCCTCGACGTCTACGAGTTCGAGCCGAAACTTGCCCCGGGCCTGGCCAAACTCCCGAACGTCACGCTTACGCCGCACTCGGCCTCCGCCACATTCGAGGCGAGAGATGCGATGTCGCAGCTCGCAGCGCAAGCGATTATCGACGTCTTAGCGGGAAAAACCCCGAAAAACCTCGTCCCGCTTCCGTAGCAAAAAAACTCCCCCGACGACATGTCGAGGGAGTTTTGCTATGCTCGAAAGAGGAGGTCTGCCATGGCACACACGTACCTTTTGCCCGAATATCCACCTGCTGCCGCGGCCTGGGAAGAAACTCTTCCCCACTCCATCCGCGTGGAGGCGGAGGCGGAGCGAGAAGGCCACCTACTCGCGTCGATGTTCTACCGGCTCCACCGCGTGCGTGCGGCTCGCAGCGCGCTCGTCATGAGCGAGTGGTCGTATGAATACGACGCGTGCGGGCGCATCCACAAGGTCGAGTTCAGCGGTCGCCGAGAGCTCGGTATCTACGCGACGCTCTACAACGCCGTCCTGTCGATCCGACTCTTCGCGCAGCACGCGATCGATCCCGCAGGCGTGCACTTCGACCTGATGAACTGCGCGCGCGGCTTGCTGAACTACTTCGACGCGAAGGAGCAGGAGCTTCGCTCCAAGCTTGTCATCCCCTTCCCCAGCTCGCTCATCTAGGCGAGCTTTTTCATTTACGAAAGCCGTAGACGTAAACCGTCGTGTGCCAGCGTAATTTTCAAATCGGGCGCGTGTGATTTCGTATATGCCTTGAGAGCGCGTTCCGCATCTGTGTGCGGCGGATACGTGTGACCCGTTTGTGTCAGCACGAGATGCTCGACACCCAACCATTGGGCGTATTTGATCGATTTGTCGGGCGTCAGATGCCCGCGATACTTTTGCGCGAACCAGAACGCCGCATCAAGGACGAACGTACGAACGCCTTGCAGATGTTTGAGGGTCGACGAAGGAATCGAGGCGACATCGCTGGCGTAGGCGAATTTTCCGATACGAAAACCAAGCGTTGGAAACCCCGGCTGCAGGCTATGGCGTACGCGGAGAAAACGGACGGAAAGCGCGCCGATTTTGGCAGTGCCGCCCGACTTTACGAAACGATACTGGAGATGCGGAAACGTTCCGTATCTTTTTTGCGTTGCGGTTTCGGTATACACCGGCAAGATGCGTCCGGCCGCTTCAGCCCAAGCCGCCAACGTCTTGAGGCCGCCGCCGGCATCCAAATGCGCATGCGTCAGAAGCACGGCATCAATGTGCTGCACCCGATGTGACGCAAGCTGATAACCAATGTCCGGTCCCGCGTCAATCAGAATCGACGTCTCACGCAAACGCAGGAGCGCCGCCGATCGCAAACGGCGGCTTTTGGAATGCGGCCGCAGCGCGTCCTTACAGATGGCGTCCGTATGACCCATCCGCGGAATCGCTTCGGCAGGACCGGTGCCCAGGAACAAAAGTTCCATATCTATTTCCAGCATACCCCATACCGTCTTGACCGCCAAAGTAATGCCGGCGTATGGTGGAAACACCACAGCACCTTGGAGGCGCTCATGCCCACGCTCACGTTCACGCTTTGCGAGAAGTGCGGAATGCATGGACGCTACGTTGGTGGACCCAACGACATCCCCGTCGAGGTCTGCAGCAAATCCCTCGCATACGCCCTCCTCGACGCCGCTGTTGGACATGGCGTCCTGCGAAGCGAGGAGATGCGCGGCATGATGCTGCGCATTCTGAACTCGAAGATGGCGGATGTCGAAACCGCTCAAGACGCCGACGGCCAGGACGGCTCCGAGACCTGGGCCGACGAGAAGCTCCGAGAGCACGTCGAGATCTGGAACCAAGCAGCGGCCGCGACGAACGACCCGGCGCAGTTCGCACGCTCCGACTTCCACGCCTACGTCGCGCTGCTCGAAGCGCCACCCCTCCCGTTCGGCCCGAGGCCGCAGCCCAACAACTGACTGCGGTCTTTTCATTGACGAAGAGGCGGAAATCATCTAAGGTAATCCCGTTACGGGCCGCTAGCTCAGCTGGTAGAGCGTCCCGACGTACGTCGGGAAGGCATCCGATCCGAACGACAATTCATGGGCCGCTAGCTCAGCTGGTAGAGCGCCGCCTTTGCAAGGCGGAGGCATCCGGTTCAAGTCCGGAGCGGTCCACCAAAAGACTCCTTGCCATCGCGAGGAGTTTTTTGTTCAGCTGCCATATATGCCATCTGTCTATATTCTGCAATCGGAACGTCACAATCGATATTACGTAGGCTCAACCGACAACCTCACGCGTAGACTTGCTGAACACGCTAGAGGAAAGACAGCTTCCACTCGAAATGGCAGACCTTGGAAACTCCTTCTTTCCCACGAAACCACGACGCTTGCGGAAGCCCGAGGACTTGAATACCGAGTTAAGGCGCTGCGTAGAAAGGATTACATTGCACAAATCGTAAAAGACGGATTCATCTTGCTAGACGTGAGCGCCCCGACGTAACGTCGGGGAGGCATCCGGTTCAAGTCCGGAGCGGTCCACCAAAAAACCCGCCTCAAGGCGGGTTTTTTGCGCGCGTTTACTTCTTTGAGATCTGTTTCCAGAGCCAAATGCCGACGAGCACGAGGTCAGCCAAAAGCGCCAACCATGTCAGCAGCGCCAGCAAGCCAAAGCCGCTGACTCCGCCGTATCCGTATCCCATCATAGAGAACGTGAAGCGTGAGTAATGCCTCCAGTGTACCGTACGGAAGTCTCGACGTTTAGAACCTCAGACTGTACTGCTTCGAAAGCAGCGCGAGAGAGACGTACAAATGCGCGGTCTTTCCCGGCCAGCTGTCGCGCTTCGCGATCAGTTCCTTCACGGCCTTCCAATCGACCAGGTCGGAATTCGATTCAACACTCCCGATCACGTCCAAAAAAAGCTCTTTGAAGCGGCCGTCGTACCATTCTTGAATCGGCGAACGCCAACCTGTCTTGTCTTCGCGCTTCACAATATAGTCCGGCAGCTTTCCGAGATAGTGACGGCGCAAAAACGGCTTGTTGACGACGTCGCCTTCGACGTAATCCCGCGACTTCAAGCACGCGTCCCAATGCATGCGGAAGGGGTGATACGCGAGCGGCGATCGCAATTCAAGCGACTGGCTCATGAAGAGCTTGTCCGAGCGGATAAAATTCTCGCCACCCATCCAGAGCACGCGATCATGCGTCATCATCCGATAAACGGAATCGTTTTTCACGCCATAGCGTTCCAGATACGGCTCCACCGTTTCCCGCACGTACCCCGCCGTATCGCCGGCAGATCCGGTTAAAAAGCGCTTGGTAAAGGCTCTCAGAGCCAGCCAGCGCTCCTCCATCCGCTCATAGCGATATTTCACGCGCGCATGGCGGTTTTTAAGCGCGTTAAAGAGCCAGGGCGTGAGCATCAGCTGCATGCGATCAATGCGCCGACTCTCCTTGTAGTGCGGATATCCGGAAAAGAGCTCGTCGCCGCCGTCTCCCGAAAGGATGACGCGATGCTTGTCGCCGGCGATACCTTCGCGTTTCGCGATCTGCAAATAGGCGGGCACGCTGATGTTGTAGTTCGGCTCTTCAATCAAGCGATACGCTTCGAGAAGATTTTCAAAAAACGTCTCCTTCGTCACGACGACTTCCGTATGCCTCGTGCCGTATTCGTTCGCCAATCGCCGCGCAAGCAACGCGTCCGTGTTGTAACGATCCGCGCTCGCTTCGAAGAACGTTGTATAGGTACGTATCTCGTGACCGAGACGCGACATTTCGTGTACCAAGAGCGCCGAGTCGAGACCGCCGGAAAGATTAATCGCAACCGACTGTTTGCTCTGCAAATGCTCTTCAATCAAAAGTTTGAACGCAGCATCAGCATCTTCCGGAAAATAGTCGCTCCTCGATTCGCTGACATACTCCGTACGAAGCGCTTTCGTCTTGAGATCAAACGTGACGCATTCGCTCAGGTTGAGCTTGCGAATATGCGTAAATAGCGTCTTCCCGCCAGGGATATAGCCAAGCGAGGCCGCGATCGCAACCGCTTCCGCGTCAACCGCGCGGTCGATATCCGTATGCGCCAAAATACCCTTGATTTCCGAACTCCAAATAAAGCGACCGTCTTTGCAATAGTAGTAGAGAAGTTTCTGTCCGCTCGGATCGCGATAGAGGCGCACGATCCCCTCCTCTGCGTTATAGAGAGCAATCGCGTACATACCGTGAACGCGCTCGAAAAACTTCCAGCCGTCACGCTCAATAACGGCGTACAGCAGCGTCGTATCGAGATCGATATCTTGAAATGACGGACCGAGATACGTTTTCAACTCGCGCGTATTGTAGAGCTGACCATTGAACGCCAGCACCCACGGCGACCCGTCCTTCCTCACGGGTTGCTTCGAAACATCCGAAACGTCACGGATCGACAACAACACATGTCCCAGGCTCAAGCGTCCGTCGCTATACGAACCGGCAAAGTCAGGCCCGCGATGCGACAAAAGACCGTTCATTTTAGCCAGAAGGCATTCGTCTTTGCCGATAAAACCGTTGATGCCGCACATAGATATCCCTTTATATGTACACGAACTTCGGACGCATGGCCACCCCCAGCACGCTGGACGAATCTCTTCGTTTCTTCTTACACTGTATGCATACCCTATGATGCTCCCACTTCCGTCCGACATTCGCCCCTGGGGCGGATTCCAGAACCTGTTCGGCCACGAAGGTTTTCTCGTGAAGTTAATCGAGGTGGAGCCTTCG
>CAZKMF010000076.1:0-4383 GCA_964553975.1 uncultured Gammaproteobacteria bacterium
GTAAAGAAGGCACGCAGGAGGAGTTTTTCCATACCTTCAACGCGCTTCACCAGTCCAACAAGCAGATCATCATGAGTTCGGACCGCCCTCCGAAGGCGATCCAAGGCATCGAACAGCGCCTTGTTTCCCGCTTTGAGTGGGGCATGATGGTCGACATCAGCACGCCCGACCTCGAGACGCGCGTCGCGATTCTTGAGTCGAAATGCAAAGAAAAACACCACGAACTCAGCCGCGAAATCCTTTCGTACGTCGCGAGTGCCATTCAATCGAACGTGCGTGAATTGGAAGGTACGCTCAACAAAATCATCGCCTATCATCAGTTCAAGAACATCAAGGCGACGTTGGAATCGGTGCGCGACCTCGTTTCGACGATGAATAACGGTGCCGGCACGAAGAAAAACCTCACACCGAAGGATCTTCTCGACACGGTCGCTACCTATTACGACCTGGCCGTTCCGGATTTGCTCGGAAAGTGCCGCGAAAAGCGCCTTTCGTTCCCCCGCCAGATCATTATGTATCTCATGCGCGAAGAACTTAGTTCTTCCTATCCTTCGATCGGCAAGATGATCGGTGGGCGCGACCACACGACGGCAATCCACGCCTACTCGAAGATCGCCGCCGATCTTCAAGAGGACGAAAAGCTTCGTCACGACCTTAGTTTGATCCGTCAGCGTCTCTACACAGCCGCTTCCTAAGCTGGGGACAGGCTGTGTGGTGATGGGGGTGAATCCGGTGGACGATACGTGCACAGACTCTGTATCCTCCACAGGCGTTTTCCCGCGCGGGAATTTCCCCCACCCTCGCTCCACAGCCCATACACGCACCGTACCCAGAGTATCCACGCGCGTTTGACCGTTCTGATCATTGGATTTCTCCGCCGTTTCGGACATGTTTCGGAGGGTTATCCACGCGCTTACTGTTACTCTTGTACAAAACTATATATTTTCTAAACAAAGAGAATGAAGTTCTCGTGCACGCAGGAAAACCTGAAACGCGGACTCCTGGCGACCGGATACGTCGCGGGACGAAACGTGAACTTGCCGATCCTGAACAACGTGTTGATCAAGATCGAAGGCTCTTCGATTCAACTCATCTCCACGAACTTGGAGATTGCCGTGCGCTGTATCATCCGCGGTAAGGTGGACGAAGGCGGCGAATACACGGTCCCTTCAAAGCTCTTCATGGAGTACGTGAACCTTTTGCCGGATGACCGGGTTGATCTGGAAACAACTGACGCATTCCTGAAAGTCGCGTGCCGCAAAAACGCGACGAAGATCAAAGGGATCCCGGCCTCCGAGTTCCCGCTTATCCCTACGGTTGATCGCCAAAAGACGCTCTATATCTCCGGAACGATTCTGAAGAGAGCGCTTGGTCAGGTAAACTTCGCCATTTCTTCAATCGAATCCAGACCGGAACTGACGGGTGCTCTCTTCAACGTAAATCCGAGCTTTGCAGCCGGTTCGCTCGTCATCGCAGCTACCGACAGTTACCGCCTCTCGGAAAAAACGATCGCTCTCGAAGCAAAGAATGGTAAAAATTCCTCTCAAGAATCCTTTACCTTCGTTGTCCCCGGTAAGTCGTTGCAGGAAATCGTCCGTATTCTCGCGCTTTTCAAGGAAAACGAGCTTGAGGCCGAACCGGTCGAGATCGCGTTCGGTGAAGGTCAGGTCGCCTTCAGCTTCGGTGATGTGGAGCTTATCTCCAGACTCGTTGATGGCCGTTACCCCGACTACCGCCCGATTATCCCCGAGAAGCATGTCACGGAGGCCGTCTTCCGTCGCGCTGACGCCGTCCAGGCGGTCAAGGGAGCCTCTCTCTTCGCTCGTGCGGGTCTCCAAGACGTCCACTTCAAATTGGACCCCACAGAGGGTCTGATCGTCTCCTCGAGCGAAGGCCAGATGGGTAAGAATGACAGCACGGTCGAAGCGGAGGTGACGGGGCCCGCGAATACGATTGTTCTCAACTACCGCTATTTCCTCGACGGACTCTCGGCAATCGAAACGCCGAAAGCGCGTATGAGGATTATCGACGCCATGAACGCGTGCTTGCTGGTCGCCGACGGCGAGGGTGAAAAGGAGAAGTTTCTCTACATCGTGATGCCGATCAAACAGTAAGAAAAAATCCCCTGACTCGTTCAGGGGATTTTTTCGTTCAGTTTTTGACGGTGACGAGAGGTCCTGAGAATTCCTTTACCTCGTTGTTCGGAAGAAGAACGACAGCCTTCAGTTTGTACTTACCCGGCGAAGGAGCCGTGTCCCACGAGACTGAAACGCCGTTTGAGACGGGATTTGCGAGCGTACCGATTGAGATTGGCGCGCTCGTACCGTCGATGGGCGTAGCGACGATCTCAATTTTTTGTACACCGGCCCGTTCCGAAATACTGGCGTCGAGGATGATCGGGAAGACGTTCACGCGATACGTTACGTCGTTCGCAGGGCGAAGCCACGACAATTGAAGCGGTTGACCGTCCGACGTGACGTTAATCGTGATGTCTTGGCTGCCGCGATTTTCGATGTCGTCATACGCCGTCGCACGCAGCGTATAGAAACCTTTCCCGAATGTTGAGGGAAGGGTGATCGAAGCGTCCCACGGGTAGGTGTTTGTCGTCGCAACTTTGTAGCCGTCGATGGAGTATTCGACGCGACGCACGCCGCGCGCGGATTCCGCTTGGACGCGAGCGACGAACGAGCGATCGGATATCGCGGCGTTGTCGGTCGGTGTTGTGAAGGTGACCGTCGGAGCCGGTTCGTTCGTATGTATGTTATCGGACTCCGTCGGTGGAGGCTCGGTCGTGATCCAATTGTTTCGTCGTGCCCAATCTTCGACGCCCGATTCCCACGCGGGCTCCTGGGGATCTTCCTGTGGATTGACGGGGTACGGTCCACGTGGATCGTCTTTGTTTACGTAATAGAGAATATCGTGCGCTTGTCGATAGACACGCTCTTCGACGGCGGTCGGCGGCGTATTTTCCGTCGCGAGCTTTCCAGAAAACTTATCGACCTTCACGCGCACTTCTCCGGCTTGTCCATCGAGGACTGGTTTGCCGGTAACGATCGGTTGCGGTTCCGTGAACGATTCTGGCGACGTTCCTTCCAACGCTTTTTTCATGAAGGCTTGCCAGATCGGCGCGGCGACGCGACTGCCGTCGGCCTTACTCTTCATTTCCGTCGAGTCACTGTTGCCGACCCAGACGCCGGTGGCGAGACTCGGCGTGTATCCGACGGTCCACGCATCAACGAATTTGTTCGTCGTGCCGGTTTTCGCCGCGACCTGACGATCAGGGAGTGTCAGATAATTTTTCTCGCCGAAGATATATGCGCGGTTCGAATTATCCGAGAGAATGTTGTTGATGTTGCGCGCGGTCTCGACGGACATCACGTTTTCTTTCGGTTGATCCTGCCATTCCTGAAGGACTTGTCCGTTCGCGTCTTGCACTTTCAAGATATACGCCGGCGCGCGGTACGTGCCTTCGGTGGCGAAAGCGCCTAAGGCGGCGACGTGTTCAACAAGCTTTACTTCCGCGCCGCCGAGCACGAGCGACAAACCGAAGCGGCTGCGATCTTTGAGTGTGGTGTATCCGAGTGACTCGGCAAAATCGATGGAGCGATCGATGCCGGTCAGATACAGCGTCTTCACCGCCGGAATGTTGAGAGAACCGCCAAGCGATTTTTTCATCGTGATCGGTCCGCGTTCGCCCATGTCATAATCGTGCGGCGTGTACGGAGCGCCGCTGTCCGTCGGAAAATTCGTGGTGACGTCGAAGAGCACCGTGTTAGGGGTGTAGCCTTTTTCGAACGCGGCTGCGTAGACGATCGGCTTGAACGATGAGCCTGGTTGGCGCGCGCGCAGCGCGACGTTGACGTTGCCGTCAATCGTTTCGTCAAAATAATCGGCAGAGCCGACGAGCGCGAGTACCTGTCCCGTCTTCGTGTCTTCGGCGACGAGCGCGGCGTTGGTACCTCCACTTTTTTTCACGACGTCCATTCCGTTCTTCACCGCCTCCTCCGCAAACTTCTGCTTGTCGTAATCGAGCGTAGTGATGACATTCAATCCGCCGGCTTCAACTTGTTTTTCGCCGTACGTATCCGACAACACTTCTTTTACGTACAGTGCGAAATGCGGAGCTTCAATCGAATCTCTGCGCGGCTTCACGCGCGCGAGGACGTCATCGTTTTTTGCGGCATCAACTTCAGCCTGCGTCATGTACCCTTCCTGCGCCATGCCGTCGAGAATGAAATTTTTCCACCAGGCAAGTTCCTCTGTGTGAGAACCGTACGGCGAAAGGCGCGAAGGAGCTTTGTTGAGTGCCGCAAGGACGGCGCCTTCCGAAGCTGTCAGATCTTTTGCGCTTTTTCCGAAGTAGGTTTGAGAAGCGGCTTCAAT
>CAZKMF010000077.1:0-6335 GCA_964553975.1 uncultured Gammaproteobacteria bacterium
CATTCCTATCAAATATTTGCCGAGCGAACCAAAAACAATTGAGAGTATCCGCGCGTACGAACTCGTGTTTGATCCAACGACGCTTTGGTTTGGATTCGCTATCTTGTTTTACTTGATTGGGCGTCCATTCGAGAAGCTGTATGAGAAGGATCGCAATCCCTTTCCAACACCATGACACAACCACTTCTCTTTACGCTCATGTCTCGTCTCACTGCCGAGGCGCGACAAAAATTCGGCGAACGTCGACGCGCGCTGAAAGGGCGCGACGGTATCGAGGAGCGGTTGGTTGAAGTCGGAAAAGGGGAGTGGAAGCTTGAGTACTGGAAAGGTAAGAAGAAAACGGATGAACTCCTGATCAATTGATATGCGGCTTCGCATCGTTTCACGCGTCATGTGTGTATTGTTCGCCGCCTGCGTGCTGGCAAGCGCCTATTGGTACGATCGATTGCCGCAAGCGTTCGTCTCGCATTGGAACGCGGCTGGGCAGGCGAACGGCACGATGACGAAAGCAACGGGAGCCTTTTTTATTCCCGGCCTCATGCTTATTTTCATGGCGGTCTATTTCGCCATTCCGAAAATCGATCCCCTTAAAGAAAACCTCCAGAAATTCAGGAAAGACTACGATCTTCTGTGGCTGACGTTGCTTGGATTCTTTGCATGGCTCCACGGCATGATGCTGGCCTGGAACCTGGGTGCCGTTTTTTCGTTCGGACGCTGGCTCTCGCCGGCCTTTGCCGCTCTTTGGTACGCGCTCGGCGTCGTGCTCGGCCGCGCGCATCGGAACTGGTTCGTCGGCATTCGTACGCCATGGACGCTGGCAAGCGACGAAGTCTGGGACAAAACGCATCGCCTCGCTTCGAAGCTGTTCAAAGCGGTCGCGGTACTTTCACTTATTGGAATCATCGTCCCTACTCAGGCCAGCAACCTTATACTCTGGCCAGTACTCGGAGTCGCCCTGGCGACGGTGATCTATTCCTACATCGTTTGGAAACGCATGCTGAGGGTTTGACGGTCTCGTTCTCCTCCGATAGGGTGATGGCTAAATACTCATCGTATATCGTATGGCTAATAGCGTCGTCCACTTTGAAATTCACGCAAGCGATCCGGAAAAGTTGATGGAATTTTACGGAAATTTGTTCGGCTGGAAGTTTGAATTGTATGATCTCAGCGGCACGCCGTACTGGGGCGTTATCACGGCGGAAAAAGGCGCGCCGAACGCCATTAACGGCGGACTTGTGAAGCGCGGCGTTCCGGCCCCGGCCCTTGGCGCGACACCTAGCGCGTTCGTTTGCACGATCCAAGTTGACGACATCGATGCGATGATGAAAAAAGCGGCTGAACTCGGTGCTGTCGAAGCGATGGCGAAGTTCCCGATCCCGGGCATGGCCTGGCAGGGGTACATGATCGATCCCGACCACAACATTTTCGGCCTGCACCAAGCCGATCCGAACGCCAAATAAGCGTGACTCCCCGAAAGGGGAGTTTTTGTTATACTGCTCGCATGAACACCGAAAAAAAGAAACGTTGCAGCTGGCCGGGGGAAGACGCGCTCATGATCGCGTATCACGACACGCAGTGGGGTACTCCGGAGCACGACGACAAAAAACATTTTGAAGCGTTTATTCTCGACGCCAATCAGGCGGGTCTTTCTTGGCGCACGATTCTCCATAAGCGCGAGAATTTTCGGAGGGCGTTCGCGAATTTTGATTTCAACAAAGTCGCCAAGTTCACGAAAAAAGATTTCAATCGACTGATGAAGGATAAGGGCATCATTCGTAACCGCATGAAAGTCGAAGCAGCGATCGTCAACGCGCGGAAGTTTTTGGAAATACGAAAAGAATTCGGCACGTTCGACGCGTACATTTGGAGTTTCGTCGGCGGCAAGCCGATCAAGAACGCGCACAAAAAGAACAGCGACATCGGCGCGACGTCGAAGGAATCGGACGCGATGAGCAAAGATTTAAAAAAGAGGGGATTCAAGTTTGTCGGCTCGACCATCTGCTACGCCTACATGCAAGGCGTCGGTATGGTCAACGATCATCTGACCGAGTGTTTTAGGTACCGCCAGGTTTCTTCTCGTCGCCCGTTGTAACGTTCAGCGGCCCCTTTACGTCTAATGAGCTATGGCAGGAGGCGCGCCTTGACGTAAGGCCGTTTTCCTGCTATTTTCAGTTGTTCCGTTCACCGTGAATGGTGCACCTTCGTACCTTTAGGAGTCCGCATGTCCGACGTCGAAGAAGACCGCAAGATTGCGAGCAACTGGCGTGAGTATCTCCGCGACACCCGCGAGAGCCTCCGCGTCTTCATCTGGGTTTGGCGCGAGCTGATCAGTCCGAAGAGCCGTGTCTGGACCAAGCGCGCGCTGGCCATCGTGGCCGTGCAGATGCTCCTGACCTCGATCATGCCGTTCGCGCTGGCCGCCGTCATCGACGGATTGGTCACGCATAACGGCCATCGTGTCGTCGTGGGTCTGGGTTTCTACTTCGGCTGCCACCTGACGGCGAGACTGCTCGCCTTCGGCTGGAACTCCGCGATCGAAATCGTCGCAGGCGAGAACATGGTCCACATCGATTTGCGCGCCACCGAGCTCTTCCTCGAGAAGTCGCTCGGTCAGCACATGCGCGATGACGGGACGCTGACAGCCGCCAACGTCGAAAAGGGTCGAGGACGCGCGCACGAGATCGTCAACCAGATGGTCTTCGACGGCATTCCGACTTTGATGGAGATGCTGATCGGTTTCACGCTGCTCTTCGTACTGGCGCCCGTCGCCGGAGCGATCATGTTGGCGGTGCTCGTGACGTATCTCCTCTGGCTGGTCTTCCTGAACCGAAGAGTGATCGCCGTCTGCACGCCGATCGACGCCGAATTCCGTGCCATCAACCGCTATCGGGTTGAGCGCTGGGACAGTGTCGAGCGCGTCAAGACGAGCGGCAAGGAAGTCGAAGAAGTGCGCGTTCTGGGTCGCCGCTACGAAGTCGCGCGCCTCAAGGACCTCCACTTCTGGCTGTGGTTCCACCGCATGGCCAGCCTTCGCGGCCTCATGAACGTGCTCGGCGCCTTCCTCGTGTTGGCGTACTGCGCTTGGAAGGTCTGGAGCGGCATCTGGACGGTCGGCCTGTTCTGGCCGATCTTCCGCTGGACGAGCCAGGTCTCCGACAATCTCTGGAAGATCGGACAGATCGAACAGAGCTTGAACGCCAAGCTGCCCTCGGTACAGTCGATGCGCGCCGCGCTTACGACGCCGAGCGACATCGTGTCGTTGCCGAATGCCGTGATCCTTCCGGACGCGCCTGTACGCGTCGACCTCGAATCGGTCACACATCGTTACCCCGGTGATTCCAAGGAAGTGAAATCCGGGGGCGTGCTGACCGATGTGTCGTTCTCGATCGAACCGGGCGAGAAAGTCGCCTTGATCGGCGAGAGCGGCGCCGGCAAGACCACCATCATGCGTCTCCTCCAACGCTACTTCGATCCGAAGAGCGGCGCGGTGCGCGTGAACGGCACCGATCTCCGCGACGTCGATCTCGACTCGTGGAGAGCGCTCGTCGCCTACATCCCGCAGCAAGCGCACGTCTTCGACGGCACGCTTCGCTCGAACCTGCTCTACGGCTTGCCGGAAGAGCGGCAGGGGGACGTGAGCGACGAGGCGATCTGGACGCTCATGCGCACGCTGCGCATCGACTTCGGCGAGCGTCTGACCGACGGTCTCAACACCGTCGTCGGCCGCCGAGGCATCAAGCTCTCGGGCGGGCAGGCGCAGCGCCTCATGATCGGCTCGGCCATCATCAAGCGCCCGCGCTTTCTGATCATCGACGAGGCGACCTCCAGCCTCGACTCGACGACCGAGCGCGAAGTGCAGCAGGGGATCGAGAAGGTCCTCGAGGCTTCGACCTCGGCCTTGATCATCACCCACCGCTTGCCGACCGTCCGAAAGCTCTGCACGAAGTTCGTCGTGCTGAAGCCGGTCGAGAAGCTCTCGCCGGGCGAAAACCAGGTCGAGGTCGTGGCGGGTTCCTTCGAGGAGCTCTACCGCCTCTCGCCGACCTTCCGCCGCCTGGCCGACGATCAGGGCGTCACGATCAACGCTTCGCCTGGTCGCGCCACGGCCCGTTCTTTCTCGGCCGAAGTCATCTGACCCGAAACCTGCTCAACGAGCGGGTTTTTCTTTATATGCGTATCGGAGCCTCTCCGTGTTACGATATATGTAGAATATCCGTTTCCGGCGTGTAATACCTCTATGGAAAAAATTGGATTCGTTCTCGTGCACGGCGCAGGTCTTGGGGCTTGGGTGTGGGACCGCGTAAAAATGGGCTTGAATGGGCCTGTGTTGGCGGTGGATTTGCCCGGACGCGGCAAACCGTACGGTACGTTGCGGGAAACGAAACTCGAAGATTACATCCAGTCGGTGATCGCCGATTTGCGAAATTTTCCCGCGGAAAAAGTCATACTGGTCGGTCATTCGTTTTCCGGCGAGATTATTCTGCGCATTGCAACCCTGTTGCCTGAGCGCGTCGCCGGTCTTGTTTTTGTGGCGGCGATCGTACCGCCGTCCGGAAAATCGATGCTCTCGCTGCAACCATGGTTGCAACGTTTCATAATGCGTCTCGTTTTGAAATTTTCCACGACGCGCCCGCCGGATTCCGTCATCCGCGTCGCTGCCTGCAGCGATCTCGATGAAAAAACGTGCGCGGACTACATCGCGCGCTACACGGCGGAAAGCCCGCACGTCTTTTTCGATCCCGTCGAATGGAAATTGCCGGAAGGCATGCCGCGCACGTACGTGAAGACGTTGCAGGACCACAGCGTCATTCCGCCGCTTCAAGAGCGCATGCTTGAGCGCCTGCATCCGGTGCGCACCGTCACGCTTGATTCCGGACACGTTCCGATGCTTTCGAAGCCGAAAGAACTGACGGCAATTTTGAATGACGCGCTTGGGCAGAAGTTATGAAGAAACATTCCAAAACGAAGTTCGTCACGGTGCGCGATTCGATGCAAAGCGGTTATCGATACCGTCTGTCCGCACCCGTCGGCAGGGGATTCGATCCCGAATTCAAACCGGATCTGACGCCGAAACAGATGCTTGAACTTGGCGTTTTTGGCGGACGGTACTTGAACGATTGCCACAAGGAATTCCCGAAGAGCTGGTTCGCGAAAGCGCGCGTCAGCGAAACGCACGACAAGAAAATGAACTGCTTCGCCGTCGACGCCAGCCAATCGCTGGCGGAATGGAAGCGGAAGGGTTGGATTCACCCGGACGATCCGCGCGGCTGGTTCCAATGGTACTGCCGTTACTACATGGGGCGGAGGATGCCGGAGGAGGACGCGAGGCAGATCAAGCGCTGGAAGGCGATCGCGCGGCATGTCGCGCAGCTTCGCAAGGCCTGCCGCGTCGGCGATCTCCGCTGTCGTCCGCGACAACGCCAGGCGGTACTGCATTGGGCCTATGATTCAAGAAAGATCTGAACAGTATGTCCTCGACCATTGTTGACGCGATCACGCTCTTCCTGCTTCTCGCCGGCTTTGTCATCGGACTCGGAGCGGTGACCGTCATCGATCTCCACGGCTTCCTCGGCAGAAAATCGAGTTATTGGACGGAGGCGACGGTGCGCACGCACAAGGTGACGAAACCGATGATTTGGGTCGGCATCCTCCTCGTCATCGTCGGTGGTGCCTTGTTTTATCGCGAAGACCCGAGCGGTTGGATTCCTCGCGCGCACGCGATCATCGCAGTGGCGCTCGTCGCGAACGGCTGTTTTCTCTCGTTTGGCGTGAGTCCGTTTTTGTTGAAACGCGAGCGCGAAGGACGTGCGGCGGAACTTTTGCCGTCGTCCTGGCAGGCAAAAATCGCAGTGAGCTTGCTCGTATCCGATCTCGGCTGGTGGGGCGGACTCTTTTTGCTCTCGTATCGTCTCGTTACGCACTCTTAAACGCCTTATGAAACTCAACTACCTCATCATTCCGATCGTGACCGTGCTCACGGCCGTCATCGGTTCCCAGTTCACGTCTTCCGGTCTCGGTAGCTGGTACCGCACGATTAACCTGCCTACCTGGACGCCGCCCGGCAGCGTGATCGGACTCGTCTGGACGACCATCTTCGCGCTCTCGACGGCCTCCGCGCTGATGCTTTGGAACACCCCGAGCGCCAAGGCCAAGCTTCCGCTATTTGCCGGCATCTTTCTTCTGAACGCGATCTTGAATGTCCTTTGGAGTTATCTTTTCTTCTCGCAGCATCAAATCGGTGCAGCGATTTTTGAAGCGATCCTTCTCGACCTCACCGTCATCGCGCTCATCGTTCTTGCTTGGCCGATCTCGCGCCTCGCCTCCGTGCTTCTCAT
>CAZKMF010000078.1:0-1895 GCA_964553975.1 uncultured Gammaproteobacteria bacterium
CGAATAACGACAACGCGACGTGGTTGTTCGAGGGACCTGACGGCACGGCAGCCACGTACTACGCGGCTTCCAATACGAACATCAGCGCGGATCACAATGGACATCAGTATCTGCGTTACAAGGCCTTCTTAACGACGGAAAGCGCGAGTACGACACCTAACGTTTCGGACGTGAGCTTTACGTTTACGTCGGCCTGCACGCCGCCAGGACAGGTGCTCTTCACGGGGCTTGGTGCCGGCACGTACACGCTGACCGTCACGCGCTCCGGGTATCAGACCTACAGCGGCACCGTCGATGCCTCCGCCAACTGGCAGCAAAAGGACGTCTTATTGCTCCCGAGCTGATATGCGCACACGCGGCTTTACTATCCTCGAAACGGTGATCGCACTCGGCATCACGATCATGCTCGTGCTGGTGGGTTGGGAATTCGCTAGGAATATTTTATCGTTCAACACGACGGCCTACGACAGCCTTTCGGCGCAAGCGGAATTGCTGAAGATTGTTAACGTTTGGTCGAACGAGATTCGCACCGCCGTACCCGCGGAGACGGGCGCGTATCCGCTGCTTACGGCGGCGACGAACACGTTGACGTTCTACAGCGATATCGACGACGACGGCGTCGTCGAACGCGTGCGCTATTTCCTTTCCGGTTCTAAATTAAGGAAAGGCGTCATCGAACCGAGCGGTTCTCCTTTTACGTACAACACAGCCAGCGAAACGATCGCCGACCAGGTGCAAAACGTCGTCGCCAGCGCGACCGGTATTTTCCAGTACTACGACAGCTCCTACACCGGAGCAGCTTCATCGACTGCGCCGCTTGTGAATCCGGTCAACATCAGCAAGGTACGTCTCGTAAAAATCACGATCGACGTCGATCGAGACGCCAAGCGTACGCCGGCGACGATCCAGGTTTCGACCCAGGTTTCGTTCCGTAATTTGAAAGACAACCAATGAAACCGCGAAAAAAAACCTGGGGTCAGGTGCTCGTGCAGACGCTGGTGTTTACCGGCGTCGGCGTTGCTATTCTCGGAGGCATTGTGCAGTGGACCTTCATTATGTTGAGGGCTGGGCGCGCGTCGGAAAACAGGGAACTCGCCGAGCAAGTCGCCGAGGCAGGTATTGAATACTACCGCTGGCACCTCGCGCACGCCGCGACGGACTACCAGGACGGCACTGGCGCCCCGGGACCGTATTACCATCCGTACAAAAACGCGGCAGGTGAAATCATCGGCGAGTTCAAGCTTGATATCGTCCCTCCGCCGATCGGTTCGACGATCGTGACGGTGAAATCGACGGGTTCGATTACGTCCGCCACGGGCACGAAACAGATCGTCGAGGTGAAGATGGCTATTCCTTCACTCGCGAAATTCGCTGTCGTAGCCAATGACGTGATGCGTTTCGGCGCCGGTACCGAGGTCTTCGGGCCGATCCACTCCAACAACGGCATTCGCTTCGACGGGTTGATCCATAACCTGATCACGAGCGCTGTCGCCACGTACGACGATCCCGACCATACGGGCGGCAGCGAGTTCGGCGTCCATACGCACGACACGCCAACCGACCCGCTTCCGCCAGCAGCCGTTCCGAACCGGAGCGACGTGTTTGAGGCCGGTCGTCAATTTCCGTTGCCCGCCGTCGACTTCGCGGGGCTGACCGCCAACCTAGCGCAAATGAAAACAGACGCGCAGGCGAACGGAAAATATTTCGCGGCGTCCGGAGGACTCGGGTATCACATCGTTTTGAAGACGAACGATACGTTCGACATCTATCGGGTCAACACGTTGACGGCGGCACCCAGCAATTGCACCAACGTTCTCTCCCAATCCGGCTGGGGAACGTGGAGCGTGGCGACACAGACGTTTTTGGCTAATCATCCGTTTCCGAATAACGGCATT
>CAZKMF010000079.1:0-8964 GCA_964553975.1 uncultured Gammaproteobacteria bacterium
GAAGAATTTTTTGAAGCGCGAAAAAGGCAGAACTTTCGCTTCCGCGTTGTGATGCCCGCCGAGGATCTCGCCAATCAATCCCCGACTCGCGCGCTCGTCGAAGAACAGCACGTACCGATTCTCTTCGTCAATGCGCAACAAATGACGCACAAGCGCGTGCGTGTACCGGCCGATGCCGGTCATGACTCCTTTTTCCGGACTGACGATGGGACGGCAGTCGATGGCGATGCGCATACTCCTCCTATTCTAGCACGTCACCACTGAAACGTTTTAAAACCCCAGAACAAGAGCGACTTTCCGTCTTGAAACCGATCGTCGGAACTGGCGCTGCCGAGCGTCACGCCGATCACGTCCGCCTTGCCTTTCTTGGCGCGCAGGACGAGCGTATACCCCGCTTCTTGCGTGTACCCCGTCTTGCCGCCGACAATCTGGAATTCTCCTTCGTTCAGGAAACTTTGAAGTAATTCGTCGGTCGCCGGCACGCGGCGTTCGAAACCTCCACTTGTCTTCACGACGATCTCTTTCTCCGTCAGCGCTTCGCGGATTTCAGGACGAGCAAGCGCCACGGCGGCCATGCGCGCCACGTCGAGCGCGGCGGAACGATTCTCCGGCTTGTAGCCCGTCGGATCGACAAAGACGGTGTGCGCGAGTCCGAGCGAACGCGCTTTGGAGTTCATGCGTTCGATGAACGCTTCGCGACTTACGCCTGCCGATCGGGAAAGGGCCATAGCGGCGTTATTCGCCGAACCGACGAGCATGACGCGGAACATGTCACGCGCCGACAAGCGATCGCCGACTTTGAGGTACGGGATGCCTTCAAGGGCGTTATCCCCCGCTTCAATCGTGACCGGCGCGTCCCAATGAGGATTAAGATCGAGCAGAACCATCGCCGTCATCAACTTCGTAATCGAGGCGATCGGCACGACGCGATCGTCGCCTTGAGAGAACAGCACTTCGCCGCTTTTCGTGTCGACCAGCGCCGCGGTCGGAGCCGTGAGACGCACGCCGAGGCTCGCCGGATCGATTTTCTTCGGCGGTTCCGGAGGCGAGGGCGGCAGGTCGGGAGCTGGCGCGGCTTCGGCCGGCATGACGATCGCCGGCGGACGCAAAAGATCCGTCCGCTCGGTCATGCCGATGAACATCGTTTTCAGCAGCAAATGGAGGAGAAAAGCCGCCATAGCTATTCGGCCGTCGGCGTCTCCGGCGCCGCCGGTTTGGCGGCTGAGGCGTCCAAGAGTTTCTGGAGGTTCTCGTCGGAGCTGAGCGCTTCAAAATCAGGAAGCTCGTTCGCTTGGCGAATACCCAGGTAGCGCAGGAAATCAAAAGTCACGCGATATGTCGCCGGAGCCGAAGGATCGTCCGCTTTTCCACCTTCCGTTTCGACCAAACCGCGGATCATGAGGTTGCGCAAAATCAGACTGCAGTTCACGCCGCGGATCTGTTCGAGTTCCGCTTTCGTCAACGGACCGCGGTAGCCGACGATGGTCAGCGTTTCAAGCGCGGGACGCGTGAGTTCGCCGAACGTTTCATCTTTCAAAAAGTTCTTGACCGTATCGGCGTGATCCGGACTCGTCGCAAGCTGTACTTCCTCACCGCTGCGCAGCACGATGACGCCGGAATTTTCTCGAGCGTCGTATTCCGCTACGAGCTCGTCGAGCGCCGAAAGGACTTCTTTCTTATCGTGCCCCGTTGCTTCAACCAACCGCTTCACGGAGAGCGGGCGGCTTGAGACGAACAGCAAGCTTTCGATTTCGGATTTGACGCTCATACTTTCTCAAGATGGATTTCGGAGAAGCTATTCTCTTGCGTGACGGTCACGTGCCGTTGTTTGACGAGTTCGAGGAGCGCCAGGAAGGAGACGATGATTTCGCTGCGCGTTTCGGCGTTCTTGAGCAAGTGATGGAAACTGACTCTTGAGCCCTTGGCGATCAATTCCTGTATGTGTCGGATTTTTTCGTGGATGGAAACCGTTTTTTCGATCACGCCCTCCGGCGTCTTCACGACCGGGATCAACCGGCGGAGCACGTCACGGAAGAGCTCGGCCATCTTTTCGCCCGTGAAATCCTTCGGCGGAGCGAAGCCGAGCGCGGAGACCGGCGGTTTCTCGCGGACGAACGTATGCCGCTTCTTGCCGAGCATTGCCTGGATCTTCTTGGCCGCGTCGACGTATTCCTTATACATGCGCAAACGCCGCTCGAGATCGCCAACCTCTTCATCCTCGCCCCAATGCAGGAGCGGCAGAAGCATTTTTGATTTGATGAAGAGCAGCTTGGCGGCGGTAACGAGAAAGTCCGCGAGTTCCTCGGCGGAGATTTCCGGAAGCTTCTGCAACTGTTCGATGTATTGGTCGGCGACTTTGGCGAGCGAAACTTCGGTAATATCAAGTTCCTCCCGCTCGATTAATTTGAGCAGGAGGTCGAGAGGGCCTTCGAATTTCTCGATCTTGATGTCGTACACGTGTTACAGCTTCTTTTTCTTCAGCGCCTTCTTGGCCTTCTTCACGACTTTTTTCGCGGCCTTTTTCGCCTTCTTCACGACCTTCTGAAGTTTCAGCTTCGCCTTGTCGCCGAACTGGCCGAGCGTGGCGTTTTCTTTTTCGTGGAGATCTTTGACCCGCACGCGGAGCGCCTCAGTATGCGCGCCGGCCGACACGAGCGCCTTCTGCGTTTTAAGCAGCGCTTTGTCGAGCAAGATTTCGAGCTTATGGTAACCGCCGAACGGCGTGATAGCGCCCGGATTCAACTTCAGCTGTTTGAGCGTTTTTTCAACCGCCATTTCCACCTTCTTGGCCTTGAGCTGCTTTTTGATCTTCTGGAAGTTGGCGCGATACGAAGCCGGAATCACCAAAATATAGTGCTTCCCTTTCTTATCAACCTTCGGCAACTCAACCCTGACGAGCAACGTCTTGGCGATTCCGTCGAGCTTCTCTCCCAGCGTCTGGGCCAGGTCGTAGGCCGTGTACACCTTTTTATGTGGAACGATCTCGTACTTGATGTCGGCCTTATCGAGATACGAGAGAAGCGGTTTAGCGACGGCCATAGAAAGGGTTAGCTGTTGAAAACTCCCTTCAATCTTAGCCTTTTTTCTCTTTGGGCGCGACTGCTAGGATGTGCGCCTCGGCCAGTTGGGGCTCGGGGAGCGGCGAAGGAGCGCCCATCATCGGATCGCGAGCGTCGCCTGTTTTCGGGAAGGTAATAACTTCGCGGATGTTCGGCTCCCCCGCCAAAAGCATGACGATACGATCGATACCGGGAGCGATGCCTCCGTGCGGCGGCGCGCCGTATTCGAAAGCTTCGAGCATGTGTCCGAAACGCTCGACGATTTCATCGTCGGCGAGACCAAGAATCTGGAAGATCTTGTTCTGCGTCTCGCGGTCGTGGATACGGATCGATCCGCCGCCGATTTCGTAACCGTTCAAGACGATGTCATACGCCTTGGCGATAACTTTTTCCGGCGAAGTGGCGAGAAGCTCCTTCTGATCGTCGCGCGGCGCCGTGAACGGATGATGCGCGGAGACGAGACGGCCTTCGGATTCGGATTTTTCGAACAACGGGAAGTCGACGACCCAGCAGAAAGCGAGTTCGTTCGGATCTTCCTTGTTGACGCGCAGGTCCGGCTTGTCGTTGCCGTATTTCTCCATCGCCTCGGCGTACGAGAGGCGCGGGAACGGCTTCTGCAAAATTTTCTTTTCCGGCGAAACGGTTTCAACCAGCTTGATCAACATCTCTTCGACGAGCGAAATGACGTCCTCTTCTTCGACGAAGGACATCTCCATATCGAGCTGCGTGAACTCCGGCTGGCGGTCGCCGCGCTGGTCTTCGTCGCGGAAGCAGCGCGCCACCTGGAAGTAGCGCTCCATACCAGCAACCATGAGCAACTGCTTGAACTGCTGGGGCGACTGCGGCAAGACGTAGAACTTTCCGGCGTGGAGGCGCGACGGCACGAGGTATTCGCGCGAGCCCTCCGGCGTACCCTTGGTGAGAATCGGCGTTTCAATTTCGAAGAAACCTTTTTGTTCAAGGAAGTCGCGGAAGAACTTGGTGATCTTGAAGCGCAGTTCCGTGTTCTTGCGCATGCGTTCGGAACGCAGGTCGAGGTAGCGGTATTTCAAACGAAGCTCTTCGTCGACGAGGCGCGTATCGGCGTTCAATTCGAACGGCGTCGTCTTGGCAGCGTTCAAGACCGTGAGCTCGAGCGCTTCGAACTCGACCGCGCCGAGCGGTTGGCTGGCTTGCACCTGCTTCTCCGGACGCGCGTTCACCTTGCCACGAATCGCGACAACGAACTCCGAACGCAAATCCGCCGCGGCGGCGAGCGCCTCGGGATTGCCCGGATGGAAGACGACTTGAATGATGCCCGTGCGATCGCGCAGCTCGATGAAGATCATCTTGCCCATGTTGCGGCGCACGTGCACCCAGCCTTTGAGTAAGACCTCCTCCCCGATCCGGTTCAACGTTTCCAAAACAAAAATGCGTTTCATGAGGGTGATTTCCTACCGACTTTATCACGCGTTTCCGACTTGAGCAACCCTGTCGCAACCATTAAAAAATGGCTCAGTTGAGCCATTTTTTAACTACGGTTTGAGGCGGTTCAGGAGACGGGCGAACGGAATCGTCTCGCGTACGTGCGGCAGTTTGCAGATCCAAGCGACGGTGCGCTCGAGGCCGATGCCGAAACCGGAGTGCGGGACGGAGCCGTAGCGGCGGATGTCGAGATACCACTCGAAGGCTTCCTTCGGCAGGCCGTGGCTCGCGATACGCTCTTCAAGCAGCTTCAAATCATCAATACGCTGCGAGCCGCCGATAACTTCGCCGTAGCCTTCCGGAGCGAGCATGTCGTTGTTCAAGACCTGCTTCGGGTTCTCCGGATCGGGCTTCATATAGAACGCCTTCACCTCCACGGGGTAGTGGTGGATGAAGATCGGCTTGTCGTATTGCTGCGTCAAAATCGTCTCGTCGTCGGCGCCAAGATCGTCGCCCCACTTCACGTCGGATCCGAGTTTCTGAAGTTGCGCGATTGCCTCGTCGTAATGCACGCGCGGAAAGCCGCCTTCGACAACCTTCTCAAGCGGCGCTGTGTCGCGCTCGAGCGTCTTCAAATCTTCACGGCGGTTCGCCAAAACCTTTTTGACGACATGGACAACCAAGTCCTCCTGGAGCTGCATGTTCTCGGCGTAATCCATGTACGCCGCTTCCGCCTCGAGCATCCAAAACTCGGTGAGATGACGGCGCGTTTTGGATTTTTCCGAACGGAAGGTCGGGCCGAAGCAATACGTCTTACCGAGCGCGGCGGACGTGGCTTCGAGGTAGAGCTGACCGGACTGCGAAAGATAGGCTTTCTCGTCAAAGTATTTCACCTCGAAAAGTTCCGACGTGCTTTCGGCGGCGTTCGGCGTGAAGATCGGAGAATCGGTAAGCGTAAACCTGCGTTGATGCATGAACTCGCGCATGGCGAATTCGATTTCGTCGCGGACACGCAGAATCGCCTCTTGGCGGGAAGAACGCAGCCAGAGATGGCGGATATCCATCAGGAATTCGACGCCGTGTTCTTTTTTTCCGATTGGAAATTCCTCGGACGGCAGCGCGACGACGCGCACGGCTTTCGCTTGAATTTCGTAACCGGACGGCGAACGCGGCTCCGCCTTCACGATGCCATCAACTTCGACAGCCGCTTCGATGGAAAGCGACTGGCAGGCGTTCCATGTTTCTTCCGAAACCTCTTTTTTGGAAATGACGGCCTGGATGCGTCCGGAACCGTCGCGGAATTGCAAAAAGAAGATCGATCCGGATGAGCGGAAGTTGTAGCACCAGCCTTTAAGAGTGACCTCCTGGCCGTCGTGCCCAGCGATGTCGTAAACGAATACGTGATTCATATTAGGCTTACCTTAGCGTGGAACCTCCCGAAAAACAAGACCCGCCGGCGGCGGGTCTTGGCGGATATCTAGTAGAGTTCCGCCATCGTTACGGACTGGAGGGCGCGTTCCATGACACTCTGATCGACGATGCCGGCACGCGCGTCGAGCCTGCACGGGTTGGTCTTGCTCAGGTAATCCATTTGCAGTGTCCAGCTCGGAGGTACGTCGCTGTCGCCGAGCGCCTGGTGGCGATACAGCGCGGCTTTGGTCTTATCGGGATCCGTCATCCTCTCCGCGATCAAGGTGTCATATTTGGACGCGGAGACGGCGCGCTCAGCGCGGCAGTCCAATGTCGCGATCACCTCGCCACCACGATTCATGAAGACAGCGTCCCCGTCGCTCCCCGTCCGATCGACGGTCCAGTCGCCCGGAATTTGAAACGAGAGTCCATCATACGTGAAACGCGTTGCACCCGAAGCCGGCTGCGGTTGTTCCTTCGTCGGAGCGACGGCGACGCGCGGGGTTTGTCCCTGAATTTTCATCTCGAGCTCGTTGCGCACCGAATCAACGTAGAGCCAGCCGCCGATCACCGAGACGACGAACAGTACAACAACAAGTCCCGCGGTTTGTTTGGATTGGTCCATACGGCTTTAGAAAATGAATGTCGGGCTCAGTATACCACGCGGCAAGGCGAGCTCTGCGCGCACGATCGGCAGGCTTGTCAGCGGACGATCAAGCTGCGCTTCGAGTAGAGAAAGCGCCGCGCGGATCGTCGCTGGTTGCGTCGGCAAACCTGGCGCGCCCGACAAGACGCCGAGAATTTCCGCATGCGCTGCTCCGTCGAGAAGCTCCGTGCCGACAAGCGCGCGCTCGTCGAGCGGACAGAGGCGACAAGCGGCGGAACCGCGGACCGGCAAGAAACGCGAAAACTCGTAGCGCAGGTCTTTGCCGCACTCGCAACATTCCTCGAGTTTCGGGTGATAACCGAGGTGCGAAAGCAATCGCCACACAAACACGGCCAGCCGTGGCATCAGCCGGTTTTCGGGCAACACGGCCGCATCGGCGTACCACGACTCGATCAGCCCCCAGAGCTCCTCGTCGCGTTCGCCAAGTTTTACGAAATGATCGAGCGCTTCAGCGACAAAGGATGCTGCCGCGTAGCGCGCGTCATCACGCACGAGCGGTTCGGGAGAGCGCGCCAAAATCGCGCCGCAGACCGTGTCGATTTTCCGCCCGCGCGCGAGGTGAAGATCGACAAGTGTGAACGGTTCGAGGTGCGGGCCAAGTTTCGAAAGAAGTTTGCTGGTGCCGCGTCCAACCGCCAAAAGTTTCCCGCCTTCGCGGGTATAGAACGTATAAAGGCGTGCGGCGTCGCGCCATGTTTCGCGCCGCAGCACGATGGCTCTGGCGTGGTAGGTCGACATTATTCGGTTTTCATCCGGTCCAAGTAGGACTGGAGGAAGAGCGTCGCCGCGGCACTGTCACGGTCGAGGCCGGAGGCTTTCCAGGCCTTTTTTCCACCCATCGCTTCCATGTGCGCTTCGATCTCGCGACTTGAGAGACGTTCGTCTTCAAGCGCGACGGGCACATCAAGCGCTTCTTCGAGACGCGCAGCAAAAGCGCGCGCGATTCCGGTTTGTTCCGAAGAACCTCCATCTTTCGAAAGCGGCAAACCGACGACGACTTGGTCGATGCGCTCGGAGACGATGATGGCTTTAATATCTTCAATCGCCGCCGTATCGCCGCGACGATCAAGAAGCGCGAGCGGCACGGCCGTGCCGGTCTCCGTCGAACCGAGCGCGAGTCCGATGCGCTTCGTACCATGGTCAATACCGAGGACATTCATAGTACGGGCGCCAGCGCGGCGTAGATTGAGTCGAAGATTGCTTCGCGATTCTCGGGAGTGATTTCAAAAACTGTCACATCTTTTCTCCGCAGCAACGCCTCCGTAAACGCGTCGGAGTAGATCTTCGAGATCGTCGCAATCAACGGCTGATCGGAATCAAGATATGCCTCGACCAATTCTTTAAACTTGGAAGAGAACAATTCCATCTGTCCAATCTCGTCGAGATACAGCAGATCCGATTTCCCAAACGCGAAAAGCGATTCGATCGCCGTTTCAAGCGACGAAGGATGCACGTAATACCGAGAGACCTTGAACGGAGACGGTGTGGACACATCCGCCAACACGCCTTCTTCGCCACGTGAAGTTACAATCTTAAAGCCTACGCGCTCGCCGTTTTCACGCATTTCATCGGTAAAAAAACCCGTTTTTTGCGCGACGGAATCGATCAACCGATGCAACAGCGTCGTTTTTCCGCTTCGTGGCAGGCCGGTCAGAAAAATTTTCTGGGCCATAACGGTCAGATCGGAAGAGGCGTCAAAATCTCGTAGCCGTCATCGGTAACGGCAACCGTCACCTCCCAGTGGGCGGCCGGTTTTTTGTCGATGGTTTTGATCGTCCAATTGTCGCGCGCTTGGATGACGTCCCAGTCGCCCATCGTGACCATGGGTTCGATCGCCAAGACCATACCTTTCTTGATCGTGACTTTCGGTAGATCGCGGTCGTCGTAATTCGGCACGTGCGGATCTTCGTGGACGTGATGACCGACGCCGTGGCCGACGAGTGCGCGCACGACGCCGTACCCTGCGCGTTCGACGATCGGTTGGATCACCTTGCCAATGTCAGTTACTTTGGCGCCGGGACGAATCACATCAATGCCAGCAAGCAACGATTCTTTGGTGACGCGGATTAATTTCAAACGGTCCTCAGCAACTTTTCCGATCGGCACCGTAATCGCCATGTCGGTGCACAAACCTTTGTAGCGGAGTCCGATATCAAGCGAAAGAATCATCCCCTCCTTCAAGATGCGACCGGGATGCGGCGGGGCATGCACAACTTCCTCATCGATTGAGGTACAGACCGTGCCGTTGAACGGGACGGAGCCGCCGGCCTTGTACCCCTTAAGAGAAGGCTCGCCGCCGGCGTCGCGCATGCGCTTTTCGGCGTAGGCGTCGAGGTCGGCCGTCGAGACCCCCGGCTTGGCCATGGCCGCCAACTCGCCCAAAATCTGGCTGAGGAGCGCTCCGCCCTCGCGTAATTTGGCGAC
>CAZKMF010000080.1:0-5658 GCA_964553975.1 uncultured Gammaproteobacteria bacterium
TGGTAGACGCACTACCTTGAGGTGGTAGCGCCCGCAAGGGCTTGAGAGTTCAAGTCTCTCCGACCGCACCACAAAACATCCTTCGCAAGAAGGATGTTTTGTTTTCCAAAAATGCGATCAAAATACCGCCCCGGGAAGGGCGGCATTTTTTGCTTGCTTAGAGCGATTCCGTCGGCGCGATTTGCGGACCGAAGTGGTAGTTCGGGAAGAAGCTGACCGACACGTCGTCGATACGCTTGTTCCAAGCCGCGCCGTAGAGATGCGTCGCGATCTCTTCGGTCGGGACCCAGCGGAGAAGGCCGCCGCGGGAGACAACGTAGACTTTCGGATCCGACTCGATCTTGATCATGCGCGTGCCCGGCTTGTAGGTCACGTTGCCGCCGAGCATGACCGAAGCCATCTGTTCGGCGCTGATGACCGTGACGCCCGAGAAGTCGGCGTACCAGGAGAGGAAGATCTTTTCGTTCGGGAAGACGTAGCGTTTTCCGTTCGAACCGCAGTAGTACACGGCGTTCTGCGTGGCGGTACGAATCAAGCTACCGGAGACGCAATTGATCGGGTTCAACGAAGGAACGATGCCGAGGTCTTCGTTGATGCTCGAACTCGGGGTAAAGACGGTCGTGGTGGGAGCCGGCGCGGGGGGCGTGACGTTGTTGTTGCCGCCGCCACCGCCGCCGCCCGCGGGCGGAGTCGCGACTGTGCCGACGATCGTGAAGTTGGCGTTCGAGGCGTCAGAGGCCGCTACGGCGGCGTTCTGGACGAAGTCAACCTTGATTCTCGCGGTTGTCGTGTTGATGTCAGGAACGGTCCAGAGGTAGAGGCCGGGGTCCAACTGGCCGACCTGGGCGATTTGGGCGTACGTCGCTCCGCCGTCGGTCGAAAGCGAGATCGTGACGGTGTGGTTGGCCGAACCGCCATACTGCCACGTGATTTGCTTCTGTTGAGCGGCTGTCCACGACTCGCCGCCGTTCGGTGAGGTCATGGTGATGGTGCTAGGACCACCACCGCCGCCGCCACCGCCATCGTTGTCGGTCACTTCGGCACTGACGACCTGGTCAGCGACCGGGTCATACTCGTTCGAGGACGCCGCGTCGCTGATAGACATCGTGATGCTCGACGTCTGTGTACCGTCGACAAGAGCGTCATCAACGCCGGTCACAGTGACTGTCTGCGGCGTATACCAGTTCGACGAAGTGAAGGTCAGGCTGGCGGGCGCCACCGTCGCTTCTCCGGTGTCAGAGGAAACAACTGTGATAACAACATCCGAAGCTGGTTTTTCATGCAGGACAACCGTGAAGGTGTCCGTCGTTCCTGTTTCGGCAACACTTGTTGTTCCGCCCGTTTGCGCGATTGTGAAACCGGCCGGGTCGGTGCTGCTCACTTTGGCGAGACGGATAATGCCGGCGCCTCGATACGAAAGGAAGGAGCCACCAGCGATCAGATCTGTACCACTCAAGGAAACGCTGCTGACGCGCGCGCCAAACCCTGTTGTCGTACTGCTGAATGCCGTGTCAATCGTACCATTAGAGTTAAGCCTCACGATGTACGGTTTCGTGCTGCCCTGATAGGTCGCGAAATCACCACCGGCAATGACATCGGAACCATCCATCGTCATTGTGAGCACGGCGGAGTCAAAACCTGTTCCGACCGCAAAGTCTGTGTCGGCAGACCCATCCGTGTTCAGACGGATAATGCGATTGGAAGAACTGCCTTTGTAGGTCGTGAAATAACCGCCGACATAGACATCCGTTCCGAAGACGACAATGGACCGCACGTAAGAACCGAGACCTGTTCCGATGTTAAAGCCCGCGTCAAGGCTGCCATCCGTATTAACGCGCGTAATGTAGTTTTGGGATGTGCCGTTGAACGACGTGAAGTTGCCGCCAGCATAGACATCGGTTCCGTCCATTGCGAGCGCAAAGACCGTGCTGTCGAATCCCGTTCCTGGATCAAAGCCAGCATCGATACTTCCATCCGTATTGATACGCGCCACGTAATTGCGAGACGTGCCGTTGAAAGAGGTGAAGGAACCGCCAGCATAGACATCCGTTCCGTCCATTGCGAGCGCGTAGACAATGCCGTTGAATCCCGTTCCGGGGTCAAAGCCGGCGTCGAGAGTACCGTCCGTATTCAGTCGAGCAAGGTAGTTTCTCCCTGTCCCGTTGAACGATGTGAAGTTACCGCCAACATAGACATCCGTGCCGTCGAGCGCGAGCGCGTTAACGGTACCGCTGAAGCCCGTACCTGGGTCGAACGTCGCGTCGAGCGTTCCATCGGCGTTCAGGCGCGCGATACGGTTGCGGGCCGTGCCGCTAAAGGCGGTAAAATCACCACCGACGATAACTTTGCCGTCAGACTGCGGAAGAGCCGCGAGTACGTTGCCGTTGAAGCCCGTGTTGGCATCGGTCACGAACGCACCGCCAATCACGACGTCCGTACCACTCATGACAAGCGTGTTTACGTCGTCGTTCATGCCGGCGCCGACGTTAAGACCGGCATCCAACGTACCGTTCGTATTAAGGCGAGCAATACCTTTTCTCGCGGATCCGTTCACGTGTGTAAATACACCACCGATAACCACATCGGTACCATCAAGAGCCATCGCGTTGACAACACTGTTGACGGTTACCGGCGCGAATCCAGCATCAATACTGCCATCAGTGTTTACGCGCGCGATATTTGCCCGCGAGGTACCGTTATAGGCGCTGAAATCGCCGCCGACATAGACATCCGTGCCCTCCAGCATCAACGAATACACCGTGCCGTTAAAGCCTGTGCCTGGATCGAATCCAGCGTCGAGACTGCCGTCCGTATTGATGCGGACAATGCGCGTACGGCCCGTGCCGTTATACGTCGTGAACATGCCGCCGGCATACACGTCAGTACCGTCCATAAGGAGGGTCTTGACCTGACCGTTAAAACTCGTTCCAGGATCGAATCCGGCATCGTTGCTGCCGTCCGTATTGAGACGCAAGATGTAATTGTGGGCCACGCCGTTGAAGTACGTGAAGTTGCCTGCTACGTAGACATCGGTTCCATCGAGCGCGACGGCGTAGATGTTGCCGTTCGGACCTGTACCGGGGTCAAACCCAGTATCGAGGCTTCCATCCGTATTGATGCGAGCGATAAAGTTGCGGGACGTGCCGTTGTAGGACGTGAAAGTACCAAACGCATAGACGTCGGTGCCATCCATCATGAGACCGTCGACCTGGTTGTCAAATCCTGTTCCGGGGTCGAACGTGGCATCAAGAGAGCCATCCGCATTCAATCTTGCAATACGGTTGCGCGTCGTTCCGTTAAATGAAGTAAACGCACCACCAACGATGAACTTGCCATCGCCTTGCACCACAATCGATCTGACGGTGCCGTTAAACCCTGTCCCGGCCGGGAAGGTGTCATCAAAAACTCCGAGCGTGCTGATCTTCGCGATGTACGGACGCGGGGCTCCGGCGTTATACGTCGCGTCGAGGTCGCCGACTGCGGCGAGCGCGTAAGGGACCGAACCAAGGAACATCAGTACGGCAAGGAAGCTGAACAAAGCCGCGCGGGCGTTCCCGGAGAGCCTTGCCTTCACGGCTTTACCACCGATTTTCCTACGAATAAAACTCATCATACGGCTGTGGGTTTATCTCTGAACTGCAAATGGATAATAAAAAGGAGAATACCACTCTAAAATACGCCATCCACGCACGAAACACAAGTTGATAACCAGTCGTTCCCAGAATGTTCAAACCGTTAAAAAACACGCGTATCCATCGATGGTTACGCGCGTCGAAGAGGGGAAAAAACTTAAGCGAACTTCCTTGATTTTCCCGTGATAATCTTCAAATGCTTCGGCAGAATCTTGATATCGATCACGCTCGACGAAAGGCGCTGGCCGTCGCGAATGACCGTGACGGGCTGGGTGTGACGCACCGTCAGCTTGCGTACGGGTACGATGGTCGGCGCGGCCGGCGCTTCGGCTTTGCGGAAAAATCTGGAAAAGAATCCGTTGGGCTGCGACGGCTGGAAGACCGTTTCGAGATAGCCGTCGTGCGGCGAGCTGATCGTTTCTTCGCCGGCCGCCGTCGTCGACACGGTCGCGAGATTGCAGATTTGAATCTCGTTATCCTCCGTTGGAATAACGCTGTACTGCCCGTTGCAGGAAATTGCCGCGCGGGTGCGAGGAATACGGACCGAGGAAAGGAAGAAGTGGCCGTTGATGCTGCCCAGGTCAACCGTGTGCATGACGCGGCGCGACAGGATGTTGCAAGCCTCGATGCCTTCCTGGACGCCGAGAAGATCCGCAATGGTATGCGGACCTTCTCCGACCGGGATCACGCCGAAGGCCATGTTGTGCTCCCCTACTGCGTCGATCAGGCGACCGACCGTTTCGTCGTTACCGACGGCAACGATCGTTTCACAACCCTGCTCGGCGGCATCGGCGACAATCTCGTTAATGTTCTTGAACATCGTCAAACGCTCGATGCGTCCGCTGATGCCCAAGTCCGTCAAACGCGTTTCGATGCGCGAAAGTGCGCGCTCGTGGCGCTTGTCGGTGACAAAACTGTCGTAGACGTAGGCGTACATTCCTGGCAAAAAATTACTGCTGGAGGATTTCTTCGATCTTCTTCTCGCGCGCCGTGCGCATCGGGCGGTTTCCCGCGATCGCCGGCTTTTCCATTTCCATGACGTCTTCCTTTTTGACAGCTTCAACTTCGAGACCGATCACGAGCTGGCCGCGCATGACGGCGCCCGGAGCGACGGAGAGGACTTTCGCCTGGATGTCGCCGAAGACGCGGGCCGTGGAGGCGAGCTCGAGGCGATCGAAGACGCGGAGGTTGCCGTGGAGTTCGCCGGCGATGGTTCCGTTGCGCGCCTGAACGTTGGCAGTGATCTTGGCGGCTTCACCGACGATCAAGTCGCGTTCGGTGGCGATCGAACCGGTCACCATGCCCTCGATGCGCACATTGCCTTCGCTGACGAAGTCACCTTCGACGCGCACGGAAGGCGCAATGACGGTTTCGGTTTCGTTTGCCTCGACCATGTCTCGTTCATTCTTGAACATACCTCCACGAAAATGATTAGCGCCTGAAGCAGGCTGTGAATTTCTTTCCCCATTGTACCCCGGAAAAAAAATGAGGGCAAAGAGCCCTCAGGGGATGAACAAAATCGTTGTCTACATCTCCTCCGGAACGGAGAAACCCAAAAGCTCGGTGCCGCGTTTCAGGACGACCGCGGCGGCTTCAAGCAAGCTAAGTCGGGCCTTGCGATCCTCTTTTGAGGCCGAAAGCACGGGGGCATTTTCATAGAGAGCGGCAATCGCCCTGGAGGTTTCATAGATGTGGGCGGCGACGAGCGAGGGGCGATCCTGATCGGCGGCGCGCCGCACCGCTTCGGGGAAACGCGCGAGTGCCAAAGCGAGCGCGAACTCCTCGGGAGCGAGGTTGCGGCCTTCGCCTTCCGGCTTTGCATCCGTCTCGGCTTTTTTGAGAAGCGAGCGGATGCGGCGTGCATATATTGAAGATACGGTCCCGTCTTGCCGGTGAAGGAAAGCGACGCCTTCGGGTCGTAGACCATGTCCGACGAAATATCGACTTCAAGGAAGTAAAACTTTACTGCGGCGAGCGCGACGGAGTGGGCGCGGCGAACGACTTCGTCGTCGGGCAGCGTGGCGTG
>CAZKMF010000081.1:0-11131 GCA_964553975.1 uncultured Gammaproteobacteria bacterium
GGATTGTTCAGCAGCAACGTGCTTCGCATCGACGCCGCGCTCGTCGCGCAAAACGGTCGCGCGGGTCGCTACTATTACGATCCGGGCACCGGCAGCAACCGCTGTTCTCCGAACGCGGTGCGCTCGACGCTGACGCTCTACGGCATGATCGGCACGAACCAGCGTTACGGTTTCGCCTACACCGACGGCACAGGTTACGGCGTGCGCGACATTACGTACGACGGAAACTTGCTCTACGGTCCGCCGCCAAGCTTCCCGTTGACCACCGACCAGTACCAAACGATCTCCTGGAAACGCAAGAAAAACTGATCTGCTATACTGTCCGCATCTTCAGGAATTATCCACACCCTTCTGCGCGCCGTATGTCCAAGGAAGTCGTGCTTGATATCGAAACCCAGAACAGCTTCGCCGACGTCGGCGGCGCCAATCATGACAAGCTCAAAATCTCGTTGATCGGCGTTTACTACTACGAAACCGACGAATACGTCAGTTACCTCGAGCACGAGCTGCCAAACCTCTGGCCGCGGCTCGAACACGCCGAGCGCATCATCGGCTACAACACCAAAGGCTTCGATTACTTGGTGATGAACAGTTACTACCCGGGCGACATCGCCTCGTTCCCGAGCCTCGACCTGCTTGAAGAGATCGCCAAAGCGCTCGGCTTCCGCGTAAAGCTCGACGACGTCGCTTCGGCAACACTCGGCTACGGCAAGTCTGGACACGGTCTTCAAGCGATTGAATTTTTCCGCAAAGGCGAACTCGACAAGCTGCGCGACTATTGTTTGATGGACGTGAAAGTGACGAAAGAGGTCTACGAGTATGGCAAAGCGCACGGCGAAGTGTTTTACTTTGACCGCGCCGGCGTGAAACGCGCCGTCAAAGTGAATTTGCGGATGCCGAACGCCAAACCGAACCCGATCAACCTGACGATGCCGTTTTAGGGTTTTGTTCGAAAAAGAAAAAGCTGACCGTGAGAGGTCAGCCGAGGTATCCGGCGCCGTAAGCGGCGAGCAGTCCGCCGACGGCCATGAGGATGAGTCCGATCTTGCGGTGCTTCGGCGCGCGGCGGACGATCTGGAGTCCGACGACGAACAGGAAGGCGCCGACGTACAGCGCGGTCTGCTTGTCGATGAAGGCGAGACCAGCGTGGACGAGGAGGCCGAGCACGAGCGCCAGGACGTAGAGCCCATAGACGATCATGCAGCCGCCCACGACCCGCTTCCAGAGCTGCGGGCCGACGTAGGCGGTCAGCGCGCCGCTCGCGACGATGCCGATCGCGCCCAGAACGTAGTGGCCGGTGTTGAAGGCCAGCGTGCAGGCGATGGTGAGAACGACCGAGAGAATCGTGACGAAACGTTGGGACACGGCGCGCCTCCTGTGGTTGGGTGCGCCTAGCGTAGGGGAACGGTGAGGTAAAGTCAATCGGGCAGTCTTGCCAAACCTGCGGCTTCCGTGTAGGATACCCCTTGTTCACCCGCATCGTCGGAATGTAGCTCAGCGGTAGAGCGCTCGCTTCGGGTGCGAGAGGCCGCAGGTTCAATCCCTGTCATTCCGACCATGGAAAACACTCGGTTACGCCGGGTGTTTTTCTTTTGTTTCAGGGCTGTTGACCCGTTCGTCATCCGTTCGTGTAGAATGCGACTATGGACCTGTTTGATCTCAAAACCGAGAAAACCAAGGAATCCCAGGCGCCTCTGGCCGAGCTGATGCGACCCCGCACGCTCGACGATCTTGTCGGGCAGGAGGATCTCGTCGGCGAAGGCTCGACGCTCCGCACGCTTTTGGAATTGGACGCGGTGCCCTCGATGATTTTTTGGGGGCCGCCCGGCGTCGGCAAGACGACCTTGGCGCGTATCATCGCCGGCATGACGAAGTCACGCTTCGTGCAGCTCTCGGCCACGACCTCCGGCATCGCTGACCTGAAACGGGCGGTCGAAGAGGCGCGCGAACGCCGCGCGCTCCACGGCGACCGGACGATTATTTTCATCGACGAAATTCATCGTTGGAACAAAGCGCAACAAGACGCGTTCCTTCCGCACGTCGAAGACGGCACGGTGACGCTGATCGGCGCGACGACGGAAAATCCTTCATTTGAAGTGAACAGCGCTCTTCTGTCGCGTTCGCGCGTGTTCGTTTTGCAAACGCTCTCCGTTGAAGCGATTGAAGCGGTACTGAAGCGCGCCTTGGCGTTGATAAAAGAACGCGGGGTGTATCCGTACAACGTCAAACTCGATAAGGAGGCGCTCAAATACCTCGCGACGATTTCGAACGGCGACGCCCGGGCGGCGCTCGGTGCCTTGGAGTTGAGTTTGCGGAGCGCGAAGGGGCTGTCACCGGAAGCGGTGGCCAAGGGGGACGTGGTACACTTAAAGAAGGAAGCATTGGCCAAGACGCTTCAAAAAAATCACGTCCTGTACGACCGGCAGGGGGAGGAACATTACAACATTATCTCCGCACTTCATAAGTCGATGCGCGGCTCTGATGCCGACGCGGCGCTTTACTGGCTCGGGCGCATGCTCGAGGCGGGGGAGGATCCGCTCTACGTCGCGCGCCGCGTCGTGCGCTTCGCTTCGGAGGACATCGGCCTCGCCGATCCGCAGGCGCTCGTGCAATGCGTGGCGGCTCAACAGGCCTGCCATCAGATGGGGATGCCGGAGTGTAACGTCGTCTTGGCGCAGGCCGTGGCTTATTGCGCCCGGGCGCCGAAGTCGAACGCGCTCTACGAGGCCTACGGCAGCGTGCAGCGCGACATACGCGAGATGCCGAACGAAGGCGTACCGCTCCACCTGCGCAACGCGCCGACGAAGCTCATGAAAAACTTGGGGTACGGAAAAGAGTACAAATACAATCCAGCGTTCGCCGAACCTGTCGAGCAGGAATACCTGCCACCGTCGTTGAAAGGCAGGAAGTATCTCAAAGATGTCTAAACGTGTCATTATCATCGCTTCACTCGGCGTCGTCTTGTGCGCGGCGATGTTTTTCCTGCTGTGCGAAGGAGACCCGCAAGCGATCTTGCGCCAAGCGACGAAGAAACTGATTTTGGAACAGACGTTCCATGTTGAATTGCAAGGTACGATTGTTGGATTGCCGAAAGAGCTGGGCGGGGGCGTCGTTTCGAGTGCGACAGGAGTAGACGTCGTTGTCGTTTCGGATATTGATCGCAGGGATCCGATGCAACAAGCTTCCGTTTCGACGTTTGAATTCCGCCAAGGCCTGACGACGGGCGGATACACGGCGCTCTCCGGCGACGCACGGCGAAAACAAGGGACGCATTATGTACGTTTGAAAACGCTTGAAGGCATGGCGGGTATCGATGCGGCGCGGGTCGTTGGGGTCTGGATGAAATCCGAACGTCCGTTTCTTGATCTCTTGCGCGGGAGCGTCGGAAACAAACCGGCGCTTACAGCCGCGGGTCTTGAGACGATGAAAGCAAGTATTGGTAGCGTCGATCTTTTTACGGTCGCGAGCGTATTGCCGAAGGAAGTGATAAACGGCGCCAAGACGTATCACTATTCGGTCCGCTTGAATATGGAAACCGTATCAGCGTTGTTGCTCAAACAACGCGAACTGCGTACGGGCAAGCAGATCGGTTCGGAAGATGTGTTGGCCGTGACGAATGAATTGGTGCAGTGGGGCGCGCCCGTCGGTGAGGTCTGGGTTGATACCAAGACGCGTCGCTTCAAAAAAATCACGCTCGGTACCGCGCTCGGACACGACGGCAAGGGTGGCGCGGCGGCGGGTACGATCTTGTTTTCAAACGAGGGTAAACCGTTCGTGGTTGATGCTCCCGAGGCGCAAGATGTCAGCAAGGTCCTCGGCCCGCTCTTTGATAAGCGATTGAATCTCGCCGGCGGCCGTGCGCTGGCGCAAGCGGCGACGACAGAGACGAAGCAAACGCTACCGACCGCGCCGGGCAACGCGGCGCAAACGACGGATACGGACGGCGACGGTCTCGTTGATGCGCAGGAATTTTTTTACGGAGCGGACGCGTGGAATCCCGATACGGACGGTGACGGGTACGCGGACGGTCTTGAAGTCGAAAAAGGCATGAATCCGTCCGGTCCGGGAACATTGTTCAGTTTCGGACTATGAATCGCTTGCGGGTGGTGGGGATCGGTTTTTTCGGCGTGAGTCTTCTTTTGATCGGCCAGTTGTTCCGCGTGCAGGTGCTCTCGCACTCTTTTTACGCCGCGCTGGCGGAAGGTCAGCACGACCTCTTTCAACATCTCTTTCCCGAACGAGGAAAAATATACGCCCGCGACCACCAATCCGGCGACCAAACGTTTTTGCTCGCGACGAATCGGACGCTGAATCTGCTTTTCGCCGAACCGTTTCGCATCAAGAATCCTTTGAACGAAGCGAAGGCGCTTGCGCCGATTCTTGGATTGGACGAAGCGGAACTCGCGAAAAAGATTTCCAGCCGCACGGAACAATACCGCGTGCTCGGTCACAAGATCGACGACGAAACGCGCGCAAAAATTGAAGCGCTGAAACTTGAAGGCATCGGTTTTTCCGACGAAGAGTTCCGTTACTATCCCGAAGGCACGACCGGCGCGCAAATGCTCGGCTTTGTCGGCGAGAACGACAAGGGGAAAAGCGGGCGCTACGGCATCGAAGGCTGGTTCGACAAGGAGCTGACGGGGACGCAAGGCTATCTGCAATCCGAAAAAGATTCGCGCGGGCGCGTCATCGCCGTCGGCAATCGCACGGTGCAACCCGCGAAGGACGGCAGCGATATTGTGTTGACGATCGATCGCACGGTGCAATATGTCGTATGCAAAAAACTCGACGAGTGGGTGGCGAGGTTTGGCGCATCTAAGGGGAGTGTGATCGTTGCGGATCCAAAAACCGGAGCCATCGTCGCGCTCTGCAACGCGCCGACCTTCAATCCGAACGAATACAGCAAGATTGATTCCGTCGAGGTCTATAACAACACGGCAATTTTCGAACCGTACGAGCCCGGTTCCGTTTTCAAGGCGATTACGATGGCGGCGGGACTCGACACGGGCAAGATTACGCCATCGTCGACGTTTGACGATCCTGGTGAAATCAAAATCGGACCGTTCACGATTCGTAACTCCGACTTGAAGGCGCACGGCCTCGTTGATGAGACGACGGTACTGGCCGAATCGCTCAACACTGGCGTCGTTGACGTGGTGCATCGCGTCGGCGCCAGCAAGTTCCTCGGATATGTGCGCGACTTCGGTTTTGGCCAGAAGACGGGCGTCGAACTTCAATCTGAAGGTTCCGGCAACATCGACCCACTTACCCAGAAGGGCGATATTTGGTCGGCGACCGGTTCATTCGGACAAGGCATTACGGTCACTGTCCTGCAACTCGCTTCGGCGTACGGCGCAATTGCGAACGGCGGTACGCTTATGAAACCGTACATCATCGATGAAATACGCCGCACCGACGGCACAGTCGAAAAGCGCGCGCCGAAAATCGTACGCCGCGTCATTTCGGAGCGAGCCTCGCAGCTGTTGACGGGGATGCTTGTCGCCGTCGTCGAAAAAGGCCATGGTAAACGCGCGGGCGTCGCCGGTTACTGGATCGGAGGCAAAACGGGTACGGCCCAGATCCCGCGTAAAGACGGCGGCGGCTACGAAGTCGGGCCGACGATCGGTACCTTTGCCGGATTCGGCCCGGTGGATGATCCTAGATTCGTGATGGTCGTCCGCGTTGACAGGCCGAGAGACGTGCAATACGCCGAATCATCCGCGGCGCCGCTCTTCGGAGACATTGCCAAGTATTTGCTGAGTTATTACCAAATCCCGCCGACGCGGAACTGATATGTTGCGTCAACTTCAATCGCTGCTCGCGTTTCTCGCTCGCGCCGTGCTCGAACGATATAAGCCACGCATCGTCGCGGTCGCCGGTTCGGTCGGCAAAACATCCACGACGCGCGCGATCACGGCGACGCTCGCGCGCTCGATGCCGACGCGCGGCAGCGCCAAAAATCACAATAACGAAATCGGCGTACCGCTCACGATCCTCGGCGAAGCGAAATCAGGCGGGCGTTCGCCGTTCGCCTGGTTAGGAATCCTTTGGCGCGGTTTTCGTCTCGCCTTCGGTCCTGCTCAGGCCTATCCGAAAGTGCTCGTACTCGAAATGGCGACCGATCATCCGGGCGATCTTGCGCATCTCGTCGCCATCGCGCCGCCGGACGTCGCCGTGCTGACGGCGATTTCGGAGGAACACACCGAATATCTCGGTGACTTGGACGGCGTCGCGAAAGAAGAGGGGACAATCATCACGAGCTTGTCGAAGTCGGGTATCGCGATCTTGAACGCCGACGACGCGCGTGTCGCCGCCTTCGCAGCGGTCGCGCCTAAGGCAATACGTTTTGGTTTTGACGCGAGTGCCGATGTGCGCGCGGAACGCGTTGCACCAGAACTCGCGCTCGGCACGGTCTTTACGCGCTTCGATCTTGTCATTGATGCGCATCGTTATCCCGTGAATCTGCCCGGAGCACTCGGTAACGGTAATGTCTCCGCCGCGCTCGCCGCCGCGGCGGTCGCGCTCGTGTTTCATATTGAACCGGCGCTTATCCCGTACGGCTTGGCGGAGTACGAACCGCCAGCGGGAAGACTGCGCGTGCTCCCGGGCATTAAAGGAGCGACACTCGTCGACGATACCTACAACTCTTCGCCGCGCGCGGCGGAGCTCGCGCTGAGTACGTTTCGCGGCTTGCCGCTCGCGTCCGGCGGTCGACGCGTCGCGGTGCTGGGCGATATGCTTGAACTCGGAGCTCTGACGGAAGACGCGCATCGGCGCGTCGGCGCCATGGCCGCGAACTCCGGCGTCGAGACGCTGATCGGCGTCGGCACGGCATCCGCGCTCCTCTGCCAAAGCGCGAAAGAGGCGGGGATGGCGGAAGATCGGGTCTTTCATTTTTCAAAAGCGGAGGACGCGGGGCGCTTTTTGCAGGAGCGTCTTCATACCGGCGACCTGGTGTTGATCAAAGGCTCGCAAGGCGTGCGTTTGGAGAGGATCGTGAAGGAGCTCATGGCTGAGCCCGAGCGGGCAGCCGAATTGCTCGTTCGACAGTCGAAAGAATGGCTTTAAATAAGGCAAAAGAAGGCGGTTCTTGACAGGACCGTTTTTTTAGGCTAAACTCAGCCGTTTCCAGGTAACCGCTTTCGAGCGTTCCCGGAACGCTCTTTGCCCAATCTGTCGAGTCGATTGAAGGAGGATTCGTGGAGAATACCAACGACGCATTGCTGAAAGCGCCCGAGGCTCGTCGGAACGGCGGCCGTGCGCACGAACAGACTCCCTCCGTGGGACGCATGATCGGCAAGTACCGCATCGTGCGCAAGCTCGGCGCGGGCGGCATGGGCGACGTGTACCTCGCGGAGGACACCTCGCTCGATCGGAAGGTCGCCATCAAGGTGATCAACCTGCCGTCGACCGAACCGGCCGCTCGCCGCGACGCCCTCGAGCGCTTCAAGCTCGAAGCGCAGGCGATCGCCCGCATCTCGCACCCCAACGTCGTGACCGTCTACGAGTTCTCCGAGATCGAAGGCGAGTACCTTCTGGTCATGGAGTACCTCCCCGGACGCACGCTCAGGGAGCTGATCGAAGGCGAGAAGGCGTTGCCGCCGGATCAGGTCGTTCGCCACGCGAACGCGATCCTGAGCGGCCTCGACGCCATCCATCGCGCGGGGCTGATCCACCGCCACCTCAAGCCGCAGAACATCCTGCTCTTGAACGACGGTCGCCTGAAGATCCTCGATCTCGGACTCGTGAAGTTCACCGAGCGCAAGCTCGATCTCACGCAGTTCGGCGTCGCGATGGGCTCGCCGCTCTACATGGCGCCCGAGCAGATCATGGCCCTGACGGCGGTCGGCGCGATCGACAAGCGCGTCGACATCTACGCCCTCGGCGTCGTGCTCTACCAGCTCCTGACGGGGAAGCCGCCGTATCGCGGCGCGACTCCGCAGCAGATCATGCAGCAGCACGTCTCGTCGCCGGTTCCCGAGCCCGTTTCGCCGCTCGGTCACGTGTCGCCTGTGCTCACCGCCATCGTCGTCAAGGCGATGGCGAAGCAAGCGGGCGAGCGGTACCAGTCGGCGGGCGAAATGCGCGCGGCGCTCGAACACGTGCCTCGCGCGCGTCGCAAGTCGACGGGGCCGCAGCAACCGGTCTCCGCCGCCGCTGCCGCCGCGACGGTGTCCGCTCTGGCCGCGTCGAAGCCGCCGGCGATCCACCAGGATCGTTCCCCGGTTTCGACCTTCAAGAGCCTGCCGCCGCTCCCGCAGCGTCCGCGCGGCAAGCCGCACAGCGTGCCGCCGCCGGTCCCCGCCAAGGCGCTTCGGAAGACGTCTTCCTCCAATCTGGCGTCGCTCCTGATCGGTCCGGCGGTCGTCGTCGTGGCACTGCTCGTGGCCGGCGTCGCCTGGATGCTGCATCGGCCTCCGGTCGAGCGCGGCGCGTCCGTCGTGAAAGACGCTTCGGCCGAAACGCCGGCGGCGTCTCTCGCGTCCTCGCGCGCGCCCGCCTCGAAGGTCGAGCCTCCGCAACCCGCCGTCTACACGGCGACCGAAGGATGCGACGCCTACGCGAAGAGCGACCCGTCGCGCGCGATCAAGATCCTGACGTCGATCGGACGTGAGTCGCTCGACACCGAAGCGCGCTTCTGCCTCTGCGCCTCGGAGCATCTCCTGAACGACGCGGACGCGGACAAGGATTGCGCGGCCTACCTGCGCGCTTCCGATCGCGATCCGGACAAGGTCTTTCAGATCAAGATGTGGTACAGGAAACCATAGGTTCTTTCTCAGGGGAGCACGCATGCGTGCTCCTTTTCTTATTGACAATTCGTGATTTTTGCGCTACGTTGCGGGCGCACGACAGGAGGTCGTCATGGTCTTTTCCCTCTTTCAAGTCACGGCCATCTTCTTCTGGGCGCTGCTCTCCGCGGCGCTCGAAGTCAACATCGAAGGTGCGCACGGTTGGGCGAAGAGCCTGCCAACGATGCGCCGAGCGCGCGGACGCGGCGTGATGCGCGCGGTGCAGCTGCTCGTCATGGGCGGCCGACCGATCACCGGCTACCACCTCTGTATGTTCGCGTTGCAGCTGTTCGCGTTCCATCTCTGCTACCTGCAGGGCATGCCGTTCACGTGGTCGCACGAATGTCTGACGCTCGAAGCCTTCTTCTTGGTCTGTCCGACGTGGGATTTTCTCTGGTTCATCCTGAATCCCGCCTACGGTCTCAAGAAGTTCACGAAGGACGACATCGAGTGGCACAAAGGTCGCTGGTGGCCCTTCGGCAAATTCCCCGCGGACTACGCCGTCGCCGCCTTCCTCGCGCTCGGCTTCGCGCTTCTCGCCGCGCATCCGCAGAAGGAACCGCTTAATCTCATCAACGTGGCCGGTACCGGGTGTCTCTGGTTCGCGCTCACGTATCTCGCGGTCGACCTGATCGGTCCGTGGTATCGGCGAAGGCGCGTGCGGCTGCTCGCTGCCAACGATCCGCCTATCGTCGAGACGAACGTTGACGAAGTGCCAGCCATCGTTCCAAGTGTCTTTGACGAGGAACTTCCTCCGTCGCCTCCCGACTCATCCGAACGCGGATGAGTTTTTTTTGTAAGAAAAAACCGACGCGATGGTCGGTCGTGGAACTACTCGAGTTCCTTGATCGTCGGGTACTGCCTGACGATGTCCGCCAGCTCGGCGTTCGAGTAGCGCTTGCGATCGATCTTCTGCCAGCCGGTCGTCCAGATGTCGGGCGTGCCGGCACGCACCGCGCGCATCCAGTTGGCGTGCTTGTCGTCGAGCGCGCCGGTCTCCGGATCGCGCCGCGTGTAGTGGAGCACCTGGCAGTTGTAGATGCGGTCCTCGGGCCGCTTCGAGAGATGCAGTTCCTTGAACCGCTCCTGGGACATCCGCTCGAGCAGGACCCGGAAGGCCCACATCACCTCGCCGTGGCAGACGATGATCACGCGCTTGTCGCTGCACTCGCGGTGCAGCGTGTCGAGCACGGAGCGCAGACGCAGGCAGAGATCGTTGAACGACTCGCCGGTGCCGGGTCTCCAGAAGAACGGCTCGATGTCGCGCATGCGCATCACCTCGCCGAGCTTCTCGGTGCGCTCGGCTTCGTCCATGGTGTCGAGGTTGCCCCAGTCGCGTTCCGTCAGGTTGGTGCTGCGGTACCAGGACGCGCCGGGCAGATCGATCAGCACGGCCGTCTCCATCGCGCGGGCATAGTCGGACGTGTAGTAGCGGTCGAAGCCCGGCGCCTTCGTGCAGAACTCCTTCCGCAACCATTCACCGATCGCCTCGGCCTGCTCCCGACCCTTCTTGGTCAGGCGGAAGCTGCGCGTGTGCTGGTCGTGGAAGAGGTTTCGGATGGCCTCGTGGTCGCCATCCTCGGAGCGCCGCTTGGCGACGTTACCGTAGGACTCGCCGTGGCGGAGTAGAATCGTATCGATTGGAAGGGTCATGTCTTTCTCCTGGTGCGTTCTTAACAAAAAATGGACGAAGTGGTCAAGACGGAGTGCTTGACAAAAGCGGTAATATATGGATAAATGACATGTTTTGGGACATGCCTGGATGGTGAGCGAATCGCCACTCGGGCCTGTCCCGGAACGATCGGTAGATCTTTTTCCCGGTGACGGAAAGGCAGCCATGTCGAGCCCTGACAGCAACCAGAATCCTCGGAAGACCTACGCCATCGCTTGCGCCAAGGCCTACCTCGAGGGTCTCAAGAGCGGTCACCCGTTCTTCACGGTGGACGGTTTCCATGACCACCTGACCTTCAAGGAGACCTGGCACAAGGGGGTCCCTATCGAGGGACTGACCCTCGAAGACATCGGGATGACGCTCGCTTCGGTCCAGGCCACCGTTAAGGAATGGCGGATCTCGCGAGCCAAGGCGTACTTCGACGCGCTCAAGGCAGGAGCCGAGGGGTGCACCCCGACCGGGTTCTCGATGGTGATGCGGTCCTCCCACTTCGACGTCAGCTTGACCCCCAAGGACATCGGCACGACGCGAAAGGAGATCGTGAAGGCGGTCAAGGACTGGATGATCCCCAGGGTCATGAAGTACCTCCCCGCCATCAAGGACGGTGCGGTGGAGTTCAGCCTGACCGAGCTGGAGCACCAGATGGACTGCTACGTGCAGTCCAACCGGT